>NZ_LPVJ01000019.1 GCF_001516615.1 Ferroacidibacillus organovorans
GCGCCACCCACACGACTGAAAGACGAGAGTTCTTTGAATCCAGGTTTACATAAACGAGCCATGGTTCACACCCACATCGCTAAGAGATAGGCCGTTAGATGCCTTCTCGTCGATTTTTGGGGTGTACCAGAAATGTCAATAGTTTTATTGTGATTTCATAAACTTTACACAAAAATAGAGATCCAAATTTATACAGCAACTGCATAACTCATGATACTTTGCGTGTGACTGGTCAAATATTGGTAGGTGGGGAGTCGAAATGTGTTGGCAAAATAATCACTCCAAGCCAGAAGGCAACTTCCCAACTGTTTTGATAAGGGATATTTGCCGCATGGGAAGTGGGGGAACGCCCTCTCGTAAAGTCAATTCATACTATAAGGGCGGTCATATTCCTTGGGTAAAAACCTCTGAAGTTGTCAACAATGAAATTTTCGATACGGAAGAAAAAATTACAGAGCTTGGTCTTAAACAAAGTTCCGCAAAGCTGTATCCAGTCGGGAGCCTCATCGTGGCAATGTATGGGCAGGGAGCAACACGTGGACGTACTGCTAAATTGGGCGTTCAAGCGGCTACAAATCAGGCTTGTTGTGTGCTATTTGATTTTAAGCCAATTGTAAATAGCGATTACTTATGGCTTTATTTGATGAGTGAGTATGAAAATCTCAGGCAACTTGCTAGTGGGAACAATCAGCCTAATTTAAACGCAGAAATGATCGCTAGTTATTCCGTACCTTTGCCGCCACTTGAATTACAGTATGAACTGGTTAAGCAAGCAATGGAGATGAGACAAAAGATAGAACATAGGAAACGAGAAGTTGATGAATTGAGGTTTCGAATCACATCTGAAATTGAAGCGGCCATTATGGGTGAAAACGATTTCTGCGCCATGTATTCCTCTTTATCCTCGGAGGTGTTTTGACCATGCCGCAGCCCAGTAAGACCATTAGACTCTATCTAATCGACGGCTCAACTTCGGGAATGATTCAGGCAGAATTATCGAACTGGACAGGAAAGGTATATCGCATCCCTAGACTTTTTGCTGCTCGCGCATCTGATCGTACGGATCTTCGCGGTGCGGGATCATATCTTCTGGTTGGCAAAGACGTTGCCGACCCCGCTAGGGATGTTCTGTACGTTGGGGAGACTGAGGGAATAGCGGAACGTCTGAGACAGCATTTAGATAAGAAAGAGTTTTGGCAAGAGGCATTTGCTATTGTGAGCAAGGATGAAAATCTCAACAAAGCTCATGTTAGATATATGGAGTATCGATTTGTTGAGATGGCGACGAAAGCAGCTAAAGTGTCAATTGATAATACTAAGATGCCAGTTAGACCAGCTATCTCAGAACCAGATGCAGCAGAAATGGAAGAATTTATTGGCAATGCTGCGCTGTTAATCAGTACACTTGGTTATAAAGGGCTGGATGAGATTATCACTGCCGAAACCTTAGAGAGCCCGGTATTTTTCATTCAGGCGACTCGCGGAGCAGACGCTAGGGGAGTCGTAACATCAGAGGGCTTTGTCGTATTTAAAGATTCTACAATGGCAAACAGTGAGGCGGCTTCCATACCATCTGGGATCGTCAAATTGCGAAAGAGTCTCATGGATCAGGGGATTGTACAGCAAGGGGCAAATGGTTACAGGTTTACCATAAATTATTTCTTTTCTAGTCCATCACAGGCGGCATCAGTCGTTTTAGGACGAAGTGCAAATGGCCGAACTGAATGGAAAACGTCAGCTGGAAAAGTGCTTAAAGCGTTTGAGGATAGCGACCACGGTAATTATTCTTCTTGAGGTTCGATTCCAAAACATTCTCTCGTTTAATCGGTAAACCCGTAAACCCGGTAAACGTAGAAATGTGGCAGGATGACGCGAATTCTTCAATAAATTTCTACCCGGTAAATCACCCGGTAACACCAGAGAATCAATTGTTCGCAGATGTGTTTACCGGGTTCCATGGGGTAGTTTGCCGGGTTATTGGATGCTTGAAAACCCCTTTTGTAGAATGGCCGGATCACCATTTACCGGGTTTTTCTATTTTTCTGGTAGTGTGGTTGGGATTATCCGTCGATTTGATCCGTAACCAGATTCACAATGATTTTCTTGCGTCCACCGGGGTCAGGCGTCAGCGTCACATGCCCGCGTTGATTCATTGTTTCGAGCAGGCGGCGCGTGTCATCCGCTGTCTTTAATCCCGCTACCTGAGCTTTAAGAATGTCCTGGTCGCTTGCTATGCCTCCTTTTCGTTGTAGCCATTGAGCTACCTGCATCATGCGACGTTCGCTGGGAGTATCTCGAAGATTAGCATATATCCTCCGCGCGTGAGATTTCAGGTACTTCATGAGTGCGCCTGTGCGCGCCATCGTTTCGGCATCAACATCAATCATATCCTCGATGTCGTTACAAACAACGCGCAGCATGTGCAGGATGAGGGCCAATCGAAGTGTGTAACTCTGTAATTTCGCCCAAGGTCCACGCAGATGATATAAGAAATCATCCGCGTTCTGTTCGGCATAATGGGCATCCAGCCAGTCATGCCACGAAGCGAGGCCATCCGTTGTAAAATTGACGATGCGCGGGCTACCATCCTCACACGACGTATATTCCATCAATGCCTGACAGGTCGTATCCCATGCCGTTCGCGATTCATTCGATAACTCTTCACTTGTGCGGCGCAGAGGGAGTGGATCGGGATAGACAAAAAGAAATCGATGTATGAACCCATCGCGTTCCGACATCTCGCCCCGCAAGTCCGTTAGTACGGCAGGTTGCATGCCACCCAGAAAACATACAAAGGGCTTGGGGATATGCAATTTCCGGTTCTTGCGGTTTAGCGTAATAGGGGACCCACTCCAGAGAGTTAATGCCCGCTGACGATCATTTCCCCGTCCGCCCTTGTACTGATTGAACGAAGTGATGAATCCTGCCGCCTCATCTTGATACAAGAGCACGCCACGCGGTCGAATTTCTAATAGATCGGCTAAAGCTTCTAGTGTTGTATCAGTCGTGAATGCCTGTTCCATCTCAGGCTGTGCCGGGCGCTTCCCTTCGTGATTCTGCTCCCATGCCGCTAGAGCTTTCTTGTAGTCCTCAAGTGCGCGTTTGTACTCATCTGCTCTCTTGTTTTGCCATTCGTGAATCGGATGCATAACTAATTCAAGAGGTGGCGTTTTACCGCTGCCGGGATCGCCAAGAATGATGGACCAGATGCGGGCAAATTCGATCCAGTCAGCTTTTGCGCGGATCGCGGCCGATGTGCCAATGCAGGAGCCCGCGACGGATAGCATGGATAGAGCCACGAAATCAGGTGGGCAGTTCAGAGACTTCGCCGCCTCGGTGATGAAACATCGCAGACGTTCAGGAAATACGTTTATCGGAAAAGGTTCGACGGGCATCTGCCGGAGCGGAACGGGCGGAATATCCGCTCGTCTGCTCCCTTGATTTCTCTGCCACTCCTGTTCCTCTGACAGACGTTTGGCTGTATCTCTACTCATGGCGGCCACATCCGCGACGATGGAGTTCCCGCAATTCACGCGAGCGGAAGACCCGTGATAATTCTCGCTCGAATAGTGGCGGGATGTTGGCCGCGTTCCAATGTCGAATTAGATCGCGGGCGGCATACACGTCGAGCCCTTCACGCGGCGGAGAGATTAGTAACCCGTATAATCGATAGGCAGCGTTGTTGCGCCCCTCTCCATCCCTCAGGCCTGCTTTTGCGATTCGCCTGAGTTCGTCCAGGTGATCCGGGTTGCTGACTGAAGCATTGTGGCCGTATGAGCCATCCGCTTCCAAGATTAGGCGTAAAAGCCATTTGGGACACTCTGCTACGGGTGTTGTCCATGGATCAAATAACCACTCGTACCGCGCACCTGACGGATGTACAGACGGCGGCAAGAGGACATAGCCGCTGCTCGTTTTCGTCTCCGCTTGGAATCGCTGGAGTTTGCGCTGAGGAATATGAATGCCTGTCGAACGAAAGCGCAAATGATACCCGCGCGGCGTCTTTGTCGTCGGTGTGATGGGCAACTGACCGATGGCGGTCAGCTTCCGCAGGGACTCGTCGCCGCCGTCCACATCGAGATAGAATTCATCGTCATCGGGTCGGTGCCCGATATTGGCGCACGGATGGCCCATCCACCAATTTCTGATTGTCACTTCGTCCGTCGTTGCGTCCAAATGCCCATGTCCGCCTGCTATGGCCGGGAGCTTACTACGTTCGGCTACCGGAAAAATTCGCAAACCAAGCGTACGTAAGGCTTGGACATGATCTAGCATGCCGTAGTTTTGTGCTACAATGATGTCAATAGATGTTTGAGGTACTGCCGCGCGGTCAGGCGCGGCCTTTCTGTCTGTCATTTGTTATTCCCCCTTCGTCCTGACGATTTTACAATCGTTGGTGAAGATGCTTGTCGTTTCCATCCGCCTGCATAGGTACGTCCGCCGGTTCGGATGAATTCAGTCAGCGCGACGCGTTCTATTCGCACGGCGCGACCAACCCGAACGCAAGGGATAAGTCCTTGCGCCGCTAAACTGTACACATGTTGCGGAGACACGCGCAGAATCTCGGCTGCCTCATGCGGTGTCAACATCAGTGGCGAATCCTGAGCCATTTCGATCATTTGTTTATCTCCTCTCTGTTTTTCTAAGATTAATAACAAACACTGTGGAATCTGTGGATAATGTGTATCATAGGGGCTCAACGATGGTGTATTTTGATTTGCTGGCGGATACTGGCGGAATTTTGTACTTCGGAGTTATACTGAGTGTACGTAAAGGCGTTGCTGGGTTCTGAATTCATACAATGGTGCATACTATGGAGGTGCTGCTAGATGAGTGTGGGGATGCTGAAGAACTTGGACCGAGTAAAGGTAGTTTTGAAAAACGGAGAAGATGGCTATATCCTTGCGGAGTGCCCATCTATTCCGGGGTGTCGCTCGCAAGGAAAGACGCGAGCAGAAGCCATCACGAATATTCGGGAAGCGGCGGAGTTATGTCTCGACGTTCGTAGGGGAGAGGGATGGCCACTCTTTGAAGAGCCTCACACGCCGATTGACCCGCGCGCAGATGTGATTGAACTGGAGTTATAGGAATGCCGCGATTGCCTGTTGTGTCAGGCTTGCAGATGATTCAGGCATTGGAACAGTTTGGATGGTCGAGACGGCGACAAAAGGGAAGCCATGTGATCCTGACCAAACAGGGGCACATGATGACTGTCGCTGTCCCACTTCATGACGAATTGGATAAGGGGACGCTCAAAGGGATTCTCCGCGACGCTGATATGAAAGTTGATGACTTGCTACGGTTGCTGAATGGCTGAAGATCGCTTTTTCCTTTTACGTCTCATCCTCTCCATCTCCCTAATTTCGTTCAACCACGCGGCGGCTTTCTCATGTTCTGGATGTTGCTTGCATATCGCGCGAAATGCCGATTTCCCTTTGCGGTTTTCATGAACTGAACAATATCTCCACTCTTCACCGCATTCTTTTGCTATGCGGTATTTGTCGTGGCCCTTTGTCAACGTTCCGTTACATCCGCTCGCCATGCAAGATACCTTTACTTTCAAGCCTTCGGTTTCCTCTTCAAACATACGATGCAATCGCCCGTGGAGGTCCATCAAAACTACAGAACATGGATAGGAACCCTCGACGCTAAGTGTATTATCGTAGATGCGAAAGTGACTCAATCCCGCTTCGTTGCGGGCAAGTGGTTCCGCATTCATGGCGGCGTGCATACAGGATTTTACCAAGGTCTTGAACAACCACTGGGTCATTGTCAAAGTTCCGGGCGGCTTGTCCGTGTAATCAATTTCGTTCGGACGCATGGATTGTAATGTCGTCGCAGCCTCGTGCCAGACGCGGAAGGCTTCGAAATAGTAAAGCCAGCGGGTTTGAAATCGCGAGCGCGTCAAGGTATTAGGATCGCGGTAGGGAGTAGGCTTTGCTATCTGCCCGGACAACGAATGTAGCAATAGATCGAAATTGGAAGTGGCTTTTGAGGAGATGGGGTCGAATGCAGGCGGAAAGGCCATCCATAGGGAATCGTGGTACTCTCTTACCTGCATGATGCTGATATGGGGTGCATAGATGCGGTCCCCATTCATGCCTGATAAAGGGACAAAGGGAATGAAGAACCCGTAATCTGCGACAAACGTAAGAATGGTCGCACGGTCGGAGTTACTCGCAGTGTTTCCGTATGTTAAATTTAAGTTTAAAAAGGCTTTTACAACTTCCTGACTAGACTTGGGTTTAACGGTAAGCGGATAGCCAGTCAGGAGCACTTCGCGGATGGGATCAAAACTGATGGGATATCCAATGTGCGTGATGTACGAATGTACAAAGTTCCTCGAACCTCCAAGGCTCTTCAGATATGCTTTATCAGCTGAACTCATACTGTTCCCCGCCATCGCTGCCGCGTCATCCGGATGTGTATACAGTACATTCAGGAGATTGTCTATATTGGCGTCATGCGGATCATTCATTTGGTACAGGAAATTGGCTTGAATAACAGACGGACGGAATGCAGGGTTAACTCTCCATGGATCGCGTACCATTTTGATATCGAGATGGTCGTCTCTTTGAACCTCACGCCTCTCTGGTTCGGGGAACTGAAGAGGGAAAGGCACTTCAAACAGTCTCCATGGGGTAAGCCGCGATTCTTCGGGCATAGTGTAAGCTCCCTGCGATCAATTATTTTGTGTGCTGATTGTGTGCGGACTTCGTAAATTCAGTGTACATCATGGACTAAAAAACACAAGAGAGCTGTGAATCATCCGTGATTTTCCTTAGTTTATCGGGATTTTGTTTGTCTGAATACATCGAGTAAACGGATGTGGATAGCCTTGTAATCAGTAGGTCGCGGGTTCGACTCCTGTCGCTGGCTCCAAAATACCTTGATTTGACGGGCTTTCTCAGATTTTCTGAGAAGGCCCTTTCTGTTAAGCTCTTTTCTTTAACCTGCCCAGTATAGTAATCCACCACGATGTCAACCTTTAGCGATTGTGGTATAGTAATCTCAGTAAATCATCTTGGTACCGCGGGAAGGGCCGAATCTCCTTTTGGGAGAACGGGGGAACCATTTGTGGGGTGAATAGGGTGGACTGCGCCCGCAGTCGCTCTTAGGCGTGTAAGATCCGCCGAATCCGTCAGCTAACCTCGTAGGCGAATACTGGTGGCGACCATGTGCCGCTCATTTTTTCTTTCCAATCCCCATACAGCGAATGATCCAACACCTTCTTTTGCTTGACTCAAGATGCGCGTTGGCCAAGGAAATCCACCAAGAAGGGTGGGTCGCAGTTGCATTGCCCGCGATACGTCACGGGTATTGATTTGTTGCGCCTAAGTGCCGGAAAAGGGGTTGAATGAACAATTCTACGTTTTATCGATTTAACTAAATCTTATGTAGATCAAACTGTTGCCGTTGATCATCTCAATCTGTCCATCGAGCGCGGAGAGTTCGTCGTGCTTATCGGGCCGTCAGGGTGTGGGAAATCGACGACACTGCGCATGGTAAACCGTCTGGTTGAACCGACGTCTGGAACGATCGAGATTGACCAGCGCGATGCGAGATCCTATCCGCCAGTCGAACTACGCAGACGGTTGGGGTATGTCATCCAGCAGATTGGCTTGATGCCACATTTGACGATTGCCGAAAATATTTCTTTTGTGCTGAAACTGCAGAGGGTAGGGAAAGTAAAGCGGCGCGCGCGAGCGCGTGAGTTGCTGGAACTTGCGGATCTTGACCCGGACATCTATCTTGATCGCTATCCGGTCGAACTAAGCGGTGGTCAGCAACAGCGCGTCGGTGTGCTCCGCGCGTTGGCGCACGACCCGGAGATCATCCTGATGGATGAGCCATTCGGGGCGCTTGACCCGATTACCCGGGAACAGCTTCAGGACGAGTTGAAGCGACTGCAAAAGAGCGTGCACAAAACGATTCTATTCGTTACGCATGATATGGACGAAGCATTGCGTCTTGCCGACCGCATCGTCGTGATGAAAGGCGGGCACATCGTGCAAATGGATTCGCCTGAGGAGATCCTGCGCAATCCGGCAGATGAGTTTGTCGCAAATTTCATCGGCCGTCAAAGACTTTTAGGACGCTTTCAAGAACACGGCTTGCGCAGCATCAATGCCTGCAGTGTGGACAGCGAGATCTCGCACAAGGCAGCTTCCGGCGCTGCCCAATCCCCTGCGGCAAAACGACCTGCGAGTGTCGCGAAGGGGGCGTTTCGATCCTGATGTTGATTGAACATACGCTCCAGTATTTTGCGCAACACACAGGCAGTATCATCAGGGCGACAGAGCAACAGATCGTCTTGGTGTTGATTCCGATTGGATTGGCGGTTTTGATCGCCGTTCCGATGACCATTCTGGCGACTCGCGTGCGCAAATTGTACCCATGGATTATCGGGTTTAGCAATGCGGTGCAAACCATCCCGAGTCTCGCGCTGCTTGTCTTGATGATTACATTTGGGCTTGGCATCGGTGTTCTTCCGTCGATTGTCGCACTTTTTATCTACGCGCTCATGCCCATTGTCCGAAATACGTACGTAGGGATCGATGGTGTCGCCTCAGAGTTAAAGGAAGCGGCGATTGGGATGGGATCCACAAAATGGCAACTCCTTTGGTTTGTTGAGCTTCCATTGGCGCTTCGGGTCATTCTTACAGGCATTCGTTCTTCATTGGTTTCTACCGTAGGATTTGCCACGCTGGCAGCTTTGGTGGGCGGGGGTGGACTTGGTTCGCTGATTCTGCAAGGACTTAGCATGGCGAGCAACTCGATTGTCTTGGCGGGAACCATCCCGGCCGTTTTACTGGCGTTTTTAGCCGAGTTTTTGATGGGTCAACTGGAAAAATGGATGACACCGCGCGGATTGCGCGTGCGGGTGGGGGGCGCGGGAGAGCGATGAACAAAAAAAGAAAGTGGTTGTTTCTCGGTGCGAGCGGATCACTTGCCATCGCGCTCGCGGGGTGTGGTGTACAATCTGTGGCAAGCAGCGCAAAAGCGACCCCACAACAGATCACCATTGCATCACAAGATTTCTCTGAGGCTGTGATTGATGACTACATTCTAAAGGATCTCATTGAAGCGAAGACACACATCCACGTGACGATCAAGCAGACATCAGGCGCGTCGGAGCTGTTGCATTCGATGATGCAGCAGGGTGCGATTCAGATGTATGTGGGTTATGACGGGACGGAGTTTCAGGCATCGCTGCACCAGTCATACAGCGGGAGATTTGCGGGCCATCCCAAAGCAGTGACAAGGTACGTAAAAGCGCAAGAGATGAAACAGTTTGGCGTGTGGGTTTCGCCATCACTAGGGTATCAAGATACGTATGCGCTCGCCGTCAATCAATCGACTGCGCAAAAATACCATCTGACAACGGACTCGCAGGCTGCAAAATATTTTGGTTCATGGACCCTGGCGACGGATACGACGTTTCCCTACCTCCAACACACTGGACTAAAGGGATTCCAACGCGCCTACGGAGGCACTTTCCAGAAAGTGATGCCGATGAGCTACAACCTGATCTATGAAGCATTGGCGCATCATGACGTGCAGGCGATCATGGCTTACTCGACAGACGGTCGCCTCAAGAAGTTGCACGAAGTTCCGCTCGCCGACAACAAAAAATTCTTCCCGCCCTATCACGGGATTGTCCTCATCAAAAATACAGTCCGCAAGGCAGACCATCTTACAAAGGTGCTCAAGCCGCTGTGGGGAGCGATTTCTACGGCAGAGCAGACACAGATGAATTATAAGGTCGACGTGTTAAAGGAAAGTCCTGGCACGGTGGCGCATCAGTTCCTCGTAAAAAAAGGGTTGATTTAGCCCGTGCTCCGCCAAGGAGATGCACGCTATCTCTTTGGCGGAGCGACCAATGGGAGAAGGATGTCGACGATTGTGCCGTGATCTTGATCGCTTTGTATGTGGAGTGACCCTCCGTGCAGTTCCATGATTTTAAAACATGTCATGAGACCAAGCCCCGTTCCTTTCTCTTTTGTTGTATAAAACGGTTCACCAATGCGCTTGAGACGCTCCTTTGAGATTCCAATTCCGTTGTCTTTGATGCGAATACACAGGTAGGCGTTAGTGACAGCATAGGAGGTTGACAATGTGACCATACCGCCTGAGGGCAAGGCTTCGATCGCATTGTTGAGCAAATTGATAAGAACTTGTTTGATCTGGTTCTCGTCACAGTAGATCAAAGGGAGATCGCGGGTCGATTCTACACCAAGCTCAATTTGCTGAAGCGTCGTTTGTGTCTGAAAGAGTAGAATCACGTCAAAAAGTATCAGGTTAAGATCACAGTACGTCCGGTTGGGCGGCGCTGGTTTTGCAAGAAAGAGAAATTCTTTGGTAATGGAGTTGAGCCGCTCAAGTTCTCTGTGCATCACATCGCAATACAAAGGGTTTGCTCCTTCTTCCTTTAACAATTGAATGAACCCGCTCAGAGATGTCAAAGGATTGCGAATTTCGTGTGCGACGCCTGCCGCAAGTTGGCCCACAAGTGCCAGTTTTTCTGAACGATGAAGCACTTCTTCGATACGTCGCTGTTCCGTCAAATCATCTCCAATGTAGATGATGCCTTGAAGCTCATCGGACTGTAGCGTAATCGGGCAGAGGTAGGTTTTATATACGAGTGTTGTTCCGTCCGATTTTTTATATTCATCTGTGAAGGTGCACGGTTGATTTCCGCCGTGCACTTGTTGTGTGCGTTCTATCATGTGTTCTAAGATCTCTTGATTGGCACCGCACAGAGAACGCAATTCGCTCAAAGCCTTGTGCCGATAGGGCACATCCTGCAGTTCAAAGAATTGGATGGCAATGTGGTTAGCCTCAATCCACCTTCCTTGTGTATCGATGAGAATGATCGAGAGCGGCATCGCATTGACCAGACTGCGAAGTCTTGCCTCCTGAACTTCCAGATGGGCGATGTTTGACTTGAGTTGGGCGTTTCGCACGCGCAGTTCTTCTGTTCTTGTAAAGACCAGCCGCTCCAATTCGTTTGAGTGAATGACATTCGAGAGTGTCACACCGATCGTATCCGCCATGGATTGTAAGATCGCAAAGTCATCGATTCGGTAAGCGGTGCTCGCACCAATGCTTGGAATGGTCATGAAACCGACAACCGCATCCTTTTCCCGGAGAGGAAGCACAAGCAAACTTTTTATATCAAACTGTTCGCACAATAGGGTGTTCACGCGCTTGTCTATCGCAGTGTCTGGAATAAAGATCCACGAGTGTGATTGGATGACATCCCAAAAAATAGGGTGGCGCTCGATGAAATCAAATCCTGAGCGGTAAAGAGCGTTCAACTCCGTCGGCGTGATGTGCGCTTCTGGCGACACAAAGACCGCCGTCGTGCGCTGTGTCGCGACATCAAGCAGGTGAATGCCTATCGCGTGCGCGTCGCAAACGCGTTTTACATACTCAGAACAAATCTTCGTCACTTCATCAATCGACTTACACTCTGACATGCGGTTGGAGAATTGATTTCGTAAATTTTGGGCTTCTAGAATTTCGATGTTTTGGATTGCGATACTGGCAACATTGATAAATGTTTCAGCGACAGACTGCTGTTCTTGTGTCAGTACCATGGGCTTTCCGACATTGTGTGCAAAAACCATGCCGTAGACGCGTTGGTTGACTAGCAGCGGCAAACCCAAAATGGATTGAATCAATAACGTTTCCTGTTTGACAGGATCGATCGTCGCTTCCTCCACATTGGAGACAAACACCGGACGTTTTGACTCTGCGATTTGCCGCGCAAATGGGTCATCCCGCAAATCGATCGTTAACGTCTGAATATAATCGCGATCTTCTGGCACATTCGTGATTTTCCCCCGAAAGATAAACTCATTCTCGCGTATAAAAAAGCCGACTAAATCCGCTGATGTGATTTCACTGGCAATTGCATCGATCATCGCTTGCAGAATATCTCCAACAGTTTGACTTGAGTAAATCATTCCTGTCAATTGAAGCAAATTTTGTGCTATGCTCATGGAAGGTTCCTCCAAAATCGTAGGTCAAAAGTCCAGTGGATTCGTCAAAATAGGCGGTGACACGGCGCTCGCGCGCCACCGTCTGCGGGAAAAACAATCGGCTGCGCCATACTTTCGGGACAGGAGCGTGCAAAGCATTGAGAGCGATAGAAGTTGGATTGCGCGAAATTGTGCGGTGTGGAGTCACACATGCGTTCGGGATTCCAGCCGGGTCAGTCAATGCGATCTATGATGCGCTGCTCGATATTAAAGAAATAAAATCAGTGATCGTCAAGCACGAAGCGAGTGCGGGCTACATGGCTTCTGCTTACTCAAGAATCACTGGGCGTCCGTCGCTTGCCATCGGATCAAGCGGTCCCGGCGCAACCAATCTTCTCACTTCATGTGCGAACGCATTCACAGAAAAATCACCTGTTCTTTTTATGACAGGGTCGGTTCCAACGCATATCTTTGGCAAAGGGGGAGCTCAAGAACTCCCGGCCTCACCGCTATTCAAATCGATAACAAAATTGTCCATGGTGATTCACAACGCGGCGGAGCTTCCCGGCGCGCTTGTTCACGCATGCGAAACGTCAATTTCAGGAATCCCTGGGCCCGTTCACGTTGAAATTCCAATCAATGTGCAGATGGCTGAGATCGATCTGTATTCTATTGTCAAGGATACAAGTGAAAATATCGAAACGCAATTCAGTCTGAGTGAAATCGAAGAAGTCGCACAAATCCTTTTGCAGCATGGTTCGTGTGGGGCGATTCTGCTTGGGTATGGTGCAAAATCAGCAAAGCGTCACGTGCTCGCACTCGCAGAGCGGTTAGGTTTTAAAGTGGCAACGACGCCACGCGGTAAAGGTGCATTTCCTGAGACGCACCCTTTGAGTCTTGGCGTCTACGGTCTGGCAGGTCACGAGCAAGCGATTGAGTACTTGCACAGTAAAACATGGGATGTTCTTCTTGTCATCGGATCGAGTCTCGGGGAAAGTGGAACCTGCAATTGGGACAAACAACTGGTTGACGGCAAGTTGTTGATTCACATGGACTATGATGTGGAAGTGTTTGATCGCGTATTCACACCTTTTCGCACTATAACAGGTCACATCGGGCCCATTCTTGCAGAACTGATGGAGAGGCTTGGCGAGAAGCCACCTATTGACATTGCTTTGCAGGAAATTGCGGTGACTGTGGAAGAGGTGTCCATGAGCGTGCAGGAAGTGGAGTTCGTGCCGGAGGTCGACACGCTTCGCACACGTGACATTCTACGCCACATTGGTGAGTGTTCGCCTGAGGGTACAAAGTTTTATGTTGACATAGGCGAACTAATGACGTATGCCATTCAAGAACTGACGATGAAACCAGGATTTGATTTTGATATTAATATCCACTTTGGAGGGATGGGATCAGGGATCACGAGTGCCATCGGTGCAAAATTGGCGGAACCGGAACGTCCCGTCGTTTGCATCTCGGGAGATGGGTGCTTTTTTATGCACGGGATGGAAATTTTGACAGCAAAAGAAGCGAAGATTCCAGTTTTATTTATTGTGATCAACAATGCGCGCCTGGGCATGGTCTATCACGGCCATATGCTTCAGTATCAGCGGTGTCCGAGCAATTTCAGTCAGGAGAGGATCAATCTCACCGAGGTGGCGCGCTCGCTCGGGATTGAGGCGTATCAGGTACGTTGCCTAGCTGATGTGACAGCGGAGCGGATGCTTCAGTGGACGCAAAAAGGGCTCCCTGTCTTTATAGAGGTGGTCGTCGCAGGAAACGAAATTCCCCCGATGGGGGAGCGTGTCAAATTTCTGCAGGGAGCTACGTATTGAGGTTTTTGGTATCAAAATGAATGGCATTGCCCTAGAGGTGATCTTGACGCTTGCCCAATGGGATTTTTGGGTAGCGTCAGATTTCTTTCGTTGAATTCCATTTTGTTATCGGTTATGATAACTTATGATGTATGAATTGGATGGGGGAGAGATCATAATTAGCGCAAAGGACCGCATTTTTCACATTTTATGGAGCATCGTGATTGCCACAGGACTAGCCTTTCTCTTTCTTCCGTTGCTCGCAGTCTTTTTTTCGATGCCCGTCAGTACACTTTTTCGGGAGTTAAACACCCAAGCATCGTATCAGGCGCTTCAACTGAGCATTCAAACAAGTGTTACTGCGCTCATCATAATCATTATACTCGGCACACCGATTGCGTATTGGCTGGCCAGGGTCAACTTTCGCGGGCAGTCGCTTGTGCGCGCTGCGGTGCAGATGCCAATCGTCAGCCCGCCTGCCGTCGCAGGTGTCGGACTGCTTTTGATCTTTGGCCAGTCAGGACTTCTTGGTCACGCGTTTTCACTGTTCGGAATTTCCCTGTCGTTTGACACATCTGCCGTCATTGTCGCACAGATGTTTATAAGTGCCCCCTTTTATATCCATTCTGCGATGCAGGCTTTCGCCACTGTCGACGGACAACTCTTATCCGTCTCGCGCACGCTTGGCGTGTCGAGGTGGGCGACTTTCTGGCGTGTCACGGTGCCTTTGGCAATGCCTGGACTGCTCTCTGGCGCGGCGCTTGCGTGGGGACGCGCACTTGGGGAGTTTGGTGCAACAATGATGTTTGCGGGCAATCTTCCAGGCATCACACAGACGCTACCTCTTGCGATCTACACGGCGATGCAGTCAAATTTCAATGTGGCGGTGGCGATGTCCGCGCTGCTTTTGCTCGTTTCATTTATTTTACTCATTTTGGTGTATACGCTCGGTCGTAACTCCCGTGCGAGTCGTGTCGTCAAACAAGGGGGGCGCCAAACGTATGCTAAGCTTTCAGCTTCGCAAATCGCTTCGTGAGTTTACGCTTGATGTAAAGCTTGACGTGCCTGCGCACACCTTGGCGCTCATCGGTCACTCCGGATGCGGCAAGACGACACTGCTTCATCTTTTGGCTGGTCTTGTTAGTGCAGATGACGGTTTCATCGAACTGGATGGGCAGACTTTGTATGACGCGCAGCGCGACGTGATGCTGCCAGCTGAGCGGCGCAACATCGGCGTAGTGTTTCAAAACTATGCATTTTTTCCGCATTTGTCAGTCGGCGACAACATCGCCTACGGAATGCATGAAGAATCTCGAGCGCAAATTGGACAGCGCGTGCGCGATGCCTTGCGGATGTTTCAATTAGAGTCTCTCGCAGAGGAACGGCCAGATGCGCTTTCAGGAGGTCAGCAGCAACGCGTAGCGCTCGCGCGGGCCTTGGTCAAACGTCCAAAGGTGCTTCTTCTCGATGAGCCTTTGGCTGCGCTTGACGTGGAGACGCGCGGACATGTGCGTACAGAATTGCGCGCACTTCTCGATCAAATTGGAATTCCCTGTATTGTGGTGACGCATGACTATGAAGATGCGCGTGTTCTTGGAAAGGAAATTGCGGTCATGGATCGCGGCGTCATTCTACAGCGCGGTGCGCCAGAACTGGTGCGTGAACAACCAGCGACCTCCTTTGTGGCGCAATTCGTAGGGACCAACTGGGTAGAAGATGAGCAGGTTAACGGATTGCGTGATGACGGCGTGGCGCACATTCTCTCGTTTGAACCGTGGCATGCAGTGGTTGCGCGAAATCCCGTTTCATCAGGTCGACAGTGGCGTGGGCGCGTGCGTGATCGTGCGTTTTATGGGAATGCACTTCGTCTGTGGGTTGACGGCATGGTGCCCCTGATTGCAGATGTTCCGGCTCACACACTTCGCGAAGGTGCATTTGAGGTAGGCGAGGAAGTGTGCATCAGCGTCGCAGACGAGCATGTGCGCCAGTATGTCACACAAATGCGCGGCGGTCGTGAAACATTGCCTGACGATCCTTCGCGCACGCAAGATGAACAAATGATCGGATCGCGAAAAAAGGAGATCCCTTGGCGTCCAGCGTCGCGTCTTCGTTTTTTGAAGTCGCCACTGACGGTGGCAGTGGCACTGATTGCTACAGTCGGCGTGGGATCCGGCATGATCACCTATTCTCACGCACAGGGCGCGAATGCATCAGGCACAGGAAATGGTGTAACGCTGACAGCATTTGTCGCGGCGAATGCGACAGATCCGTTTCATGCGATCCTTCGCGCATTCGATCAGGCGCATCCAGGGGTGTCCATCCAGGCCAGTTACACAGGGACGCAAATTTTACAGACGCAACTCCAGCAAGGGGCACCGGATGATCTTTTTCTCTCTGCGGATTTGAGCCATATCGCACAAATCAAAAAGGAAGGTCTTGTTGCCAGCTTTTATCCGGTCTCTCGCGATAAAGAAGTGATTGTTGTACCAAAGGCAAACCCAGCGCACATCACATCCCTGGCAGATCTCGGACGCCTTCCTGTCAGTCTTATCATCGGGGTGACAAGCGTGCCGATTGGTAAGTACACCAGAGAGATTTTCCAGAAAGCGAATGCCGTGTACGGGCCTGCCTTTGCGAAAGACGCGCTTGCGCATGTAGTGTCAGAAGAGGTTAACGTCAAACAGATTCTTGAAAAAGTGGCGCTCGGTGACGCAGGAGCGGGGATCGTCTACCGGACAGACGTAACGCCTACGTTTCGTTCAAAAGTGTCAGTGATACCGATTCCGGCGGCACTAAACGTGATTGCGACGAATTACATAGCGATCCCAGTGCACGCTCCACACCCTGCGCTCGCGAAAGCACTTTTGCGCATGATGCTGTCGGCAAAGGGTCAGTCAATCTTTCGGCAGTTCGGTTATCAACCGCTACGTTCGGCTGGGCAAAACGGATGAACAGGCGGAGCACTTCAGGGTATGTGATGCTCATCGATCTTTTTAGCTGCAGCGGCTGTCACGCCTGCAGTGTCGCCTGCAAGGCGGAACACCGCTCGCCCATTGGTCAGTTTAAAACGCGCGTCCAAACGGTTCAATCCGGTCAGTTTCCGAGTGTCCGCAAGCACTTTGTGCCGACGCTCTGTCAGCACTGTGAAGACGCACCGTGTCTTGAGGCGTGTCCTGTAGGAGCGATTGAGCGCACGGATTTAGGAATTGTGCAAATTGCCTCGAATCGCTGTGTAGGAAGCGGTGACTGTGTACCTGCCTGTCCTTATGGGGCGATCTTTATCAGCGACGAAGATGGGGAGGCCAAGAAGTGTGACTTCTGTTCAGATCGCTTGGCAGAGAATTTGGAGCCGGCGTGTGTCGCGACATGTCCCACGGATGCACTCAAATTTGGATTGGCAGATCGTGAAGACATCGCAGAAATCCTCGACCGTGATTTGTTCAGTGCACAGTGGGAGCCAGAAGCGACGCGTCCCCGCATCTGGTACCACAAACTTGATAAAAAAACAGCTGAAGTACTTCAACGGATCAATCGAGACAGTGATGAGGTGAAGGAAAATTGAAAAGGATTCCCACCATGTGTCTCAACTGTAGTACGGTATGCGGAATGATCGCGCATGTTAAAGGCGGGCGTATTATCAAGCTCGAAGGAAACCCGCTTGATCCGAACGCGCGCGGAAAGCTATGTGCCAAAGGACAGGCAGCAATTAACATGGTGGAGGATCCGGATCGCCTGCACTATCCTATGAGGCGAATAGGAGCGCGCGGGAGTGGAAAGTGGGAGCGGATCACCTGGGAGGAGGCCATCTCAGATATCGCGGTACGTTTGCGGAAATTGCGGCAAGAGAAGCGACCGGAGGCGCTGATGCTTCAGTACGGACGTGATCGCACAAATGGATTTCTCGATCGCTTCACAGACGCGTTTGGCACTCCTAACAAGCTTGGTCACCGCGGACTATGTTCTCTTAACAAGCGCATGGCGATCAAGGCCGCGTTAGGAGATACCGATTGGGACACCGCAGATTTTTTGCAATCAAGATTCATTCTTAATTTTGGCAGCAATTTTTATGAGGCGCACCAAGGACACGTCGGTATGGTTGCACGCGTCGCTGAGGCGAGACGAAACGGTGCTCGAATGGTTACATTTGATGTGCGTCTCTCCCATACAGCGGCACAGTCAGATGAATGGCAACCTATTTTTCCTGGCACGGACGGTATGGTTGCGCTTGCAATCGGTCACGTCATTCTTGAAGAAAATCTTCAAAACACCGCGTTTATTGAAAACTGGACGAACGTAACAGTCGCCGAACTCAAGGAGCACTATAAAAGGTATACCCCGGCGTTTGCAGAACGTGAAAGCGGGGTATCAGCGGAAGTGATTCGACGTATCGCGCGTGACTTTGCTGAGGCCGCTCCGCACGCAACAACGGTTTCGAATCGCGGCGCACACGCTCATTTCAATGGGTTTCACAATGAGTGGGCCATTCTTTGCCTCAATGCGCTTGTTGGCAGCATAGGCGAGCCAGGGGGACTTTGTTATCTTTCAGGCGATGTCAATCAATCCGTGCCCCAACCTGGCCCTCTTCCCCCAAAACCAAAGATTCGCACAGAACTTTCTCATCCCGCCGCCTATCCTTTTGCAAATGAATTGTATCCGCGGGCAGTGTCTAGCACGATTTATCCGGATTTGTCGTCAGGCCGTGCGCAGATTGATACGTTAATCTCGTATTATGTCAATGCGCCAATGAGTTGGCCGGAGGGCCCGACGCTTGTTCGTGAAGTGTTATTGAGTGAGGATAAGGTTCCCTTTCATGTCGCGATCGACGCTTTTTTCAGCGAAACGGTGGAAGTGGCAGATTATGTACTTCCTGATGTGACATTTCTAGAAAAATGGGATTTGGATGCGCGGAATTCCTATGATTTGAGACCTTATGTAGGACTAAGGCAACCCGTCGTCGCACCACCAGGAGAGTGCAGAGACATTCGAGACATTTTGATCCGGCTGGCGCACGCCATTGATGGAGAGATGGCAAAATGGTTTCCTTATGCGGATGCCGAATCGTTCGTGCGTGCCTGGGCAAGCACAATTCCAGTCGGATTTCATACACTTTTGCAATCTGGAATATGGGTGGATCAAGCAGCACAGCAGGCGTATCGACCGTATCTGCAGCCCGTCAGGGTGGATCTTTCCCATCCTGATGTGCACGTTGATGCAGAGGGAATTGTTACGCAAAAATCCCTCCATACCGATGCGTATAAGAAAATCGGAGTCTTGTGGAATGGCGTCGTTGTCCGCGGGTTTGAGACGCCAGATCGGCGATTTCATTTTAAGCTAGATCAATTGCGCAAACTATCTTTGGCGCATGAAGATCATGAAATATATCCAAGCTACTTTTCGACTTGGGCGCGTCGCGCAGCGCTTACAGAACGTGAGTTTGTTTTGACGACGTTTAAATGGAATGTACATACGCAGTCCCGAACAGCGAATCAGCAGTGGCTGACAGAGATTGTGGGCGATAATCCGTGTTGGATTCATCCATTGTCAGCTGTTCGTCTGGGAATTCGTGATGGCGATCTCATGATACTGCGCAGACAAATGAAGGAGTCGGCGCCCTTACCCTTGGTTGAAATTTGCGTCAAGGCGTTTCTCACAGAAGCGATTCATCCACAAGTTGTGGCAATCTCTGCGAGTTTTGGGCACTGGCAATACGGCCGTACTGCCGCTTTTCGCGGATACAATCCAAACGCGTTGATTGAGAGCGCTGCCGATCCAATCGGCGGAGGACAGGCTTGGAATGATACAATTGTCCAGATCTTCACGGCAGACTAGCTGTTGATTCGATTTTTTTGGAAATTTGATGTGGTAAACTGGTTGTGCAATCTTGTGTCAATTGTATCAATTCGGGAGGTGCGCGGGTGGCGTCAATTCAAATGGAGAAAACCTTGAAAAATTACATTGGCGGAAAGTGGGTGGCGTCACGCTCAACGGAGACAGAGGTTGTCGTGAATCCTGCGACAGGAGAGACGCTGGGATATGTACCGCTCTCAACACTCGAAGATGTGAATGAGGCAGTCGCCGTCGCGAAGGATGCGTTTAAAACGTGGAGCAGGGTTCCTGTGCCAAAGCGCGCGCGCATTATGTTTTCATTTCAGCAATTGCTTGTGGAGCACTGGGATGAACTCGCGCGGCTTGTCACGATGGAGAATGGGAAGAGTTTTAAAGAGGCGCATGGAGAAGTGTTGCGCGGAATTGAGTGCGTAGAATTTGCGGCGGGTGCGCCGACACTTATGATGGGGAGTCAATTGTCGAGTATCGCAACGGATATTGAATCAGGCATGTACCGCTACCCAATCGGTGTCGTGGGTGGAATCACGCCGTTTAATTTTCCGATGATGGTGCCGTTTTGGATGTTCCCGCTCGCGATTGCCTGCGGAAACACATTTGTGTTGAAACCGTCGGAGCGCACGCCGCTCACGGCCAATCGCGTCGCAGCGCTGCTCCGTCAAGCGGGTCTGCCAGATGGCGTGTTTAACATTGTTCACGGTGCACGCGACGTTGTGAACGGAATGCTTGTTCACGAGGATATTGCCGCGATCTCTTTTGTGGGTTCGCAACCTGTCGCAGAATATGTTTACAAGACGGCGGCGGCACGCGGGAAGCGCGTGCAGGCGCTGGCTGGCGCGAAAAACCACACGATCGTCATGCCGGATGCGGATCTTGACTTGGCAGTAAAAGAGATTATCGGGGCGGCCTACGGATCGGCGGGTGAGCGCTGCATGGCCTGTTCTGTGGTCGTTGCAGTGGGTGATATCGCCGATGAACTCGTCAGTCGACTGAAAAAGGCGGGCGATGAGTTGGTTGTCGGAAATGGGCTTGAAGATCATGTCTTTCTCGGTCCTGTCATTCGCCAGTCTCAAAAAGATCGCGCAGTGTCCTATATCGAGCAGGGTCTGCGTGAAGGAGCGGTTGTGGCGCGCGATGGGCGAAACGACCCGGTGTCAAGTGAGGGGTATTTTCTCGGGGCTACGCTTCTTGATCACGTAAAACCTGGAATGAAGGTTTGGACGGATGAGATTTTTGCACCGGTACTGTCTGTGGTGCGCGTGGAAACGCTTGATGAAGCCATTCAAATTGCAAATCAGTCCGAGTTTGCAAACGGAGCGTGTCTTTTTACGGACAGTGCAGGCGCAATTCGCAAGTTTCGTGAAGAGATTGACGCGGGCATGCTTGGAATCAATCTCGGTGTGCCGGCTCCCATGGCATTCTTTCCTTTTTCCGGTTGGAAAAAATCCTTTTATGGTGACTTACACGCCAATGGTAGAGATGGTGTTGAGTTTTACACACGAAGGAAAATGGTTACGGCGCGATACTGAGGTTGAATGGAAAGAGGAGATGTGAGATGGGGCACCGATTTAATCCGGCAAATGTGGATCGTTTGTTGAGTGCAGAGCGCATGAAACTGTTGCCGCCTGATGAGACGCTTCATCTTCTTGACGTGCGGGAGACGGATGATATCGCAGACGTCGGGTGTGGTCCCGGCTATTTTTCGCTTCCGCTGGCTGCCCGAACGAAAGGTACGGTGTACAGCGTCGATCTCTCTTCTGTGATGCTTTCATACGTGCAAAAGCGTGCCGCAGAGGCTGGTAGCCAAAATGTGATTACGGTTGAGAGCCCTGCCGAAGACATCGCTCTCCTCGACCACGCTGTCGACCGCGTCTTGTGCTCATTCGTTCTTCACGAAGTGGATGATCTCACTAAGTCATTAAGTGAATTCAAACGGATTCTAAAACCGAGTGGAAAGATGCTGCTTATTGAGTGGGAGAAAAAGGAGAGCGAATTTGGACCGCCGCTTCATCACCGCCTTTCTTCAGAAACGCTTGGCGCGGTGCTGACGGAGCTTGGCATACCTCATCATTTGCACCATTTGAATTCAGTTCACTATGGTTTTCTCGTCGACCTGTCGAGCGGGTGATCGAGTTTCAACGCTAAGAACCCGGGCGAACGCCGCCAATTTGAAGGGTTTTTAAAAATCCGGCGATGATAAAGAGAATGCCGGCGGCTTGGCACATACTCAGGGCAATACTGACAGGTTCGGAAAATGTGTGCGGCTTTATCAGGATGAGCGAGAAACTGATCAAAAATCCTGCCGCATACAATGCCGAGCCTATTTTTGCATGCGTTTTTTGTACCATGTCGTCGATGAGAGGCGCGGATTTGCGATCTGGCGCGTGAGAGTATCGATACTCATAGCGCAAAAATGGGATCACCTTGTGCATATAGGCGAGTTGAAGAGGAAATAGTCCTCCAAGGATCATCAGATACGCAATCGCGGCGATGGAGGTGTGGAGCCATCCACACCAAGTCATAAGTGCAAGGAGTGCGGCCGTGACGAGAAGGCTGGTTGCAAGCAGGGCGGCGATCAGCGGAGAAACGATCTTGCGTCTTTTTCTCACATGTAAAATATGGAATATATCACGGACAAAAAGCGCGAGTGAGATGAGTGAGACGATGGCACCCATGGACTGTAGCGCGAGTGAATAAGGAGTGGATGAAAGCAGAGCAGAGAGCAATTCTGCAACCAGAAGGAGGATTACCCCTGTATAATATAATCGCATGACGGCGCGAGGCGTTACGCGGTATCCGTGACTGAGCGTAAACATGGGGATAAATTTATAACTGATCACCATGACAAGGCTGATCCAGAATCCAAAAAAACCGAGGGCTGCGTGTGTCATCAGCCACTCATTTGTTCCGTCAATGCGGTGTGTTGCAAGGAGGAGGCCGAGAATCATGACAAGGGGAAGCGTAAGAAGGGGGACGGCGATCAGTCTTTGAACAACGGTTTGATTGCGCGCTCGTCGCAGATGCGTGAATAGGTAGGCTCCGTAGGCAATCGTCGCCGCGAGCAAAAAGCATCCACCCCACGCCACGAGGGTCCATTGATTCTGTACAAAACCGTAGACCATCAGGACGACGGAGATGGTGTGAACGGGCAGATGAAAGTACAGGACGCGGCGGCTGAGTGGTGGAGCTTGAAAGGCAATGGGGATGAATTGCCACAGCACACCGGCTGCAGCGGTCAGCAACGTGCCGAGAATCAAGGCGTGGATCGCGGCCAAGAGCAGCGCGTCGCCAAAGTTTCCAAGAAGTGCTTGGGGCAGCGCGACGCCTGTCAGCAGAAGTGCGGGAATGCTCCAGATGAGCGATGCGATCATATAATATACGGTTACTGATATGCTCTTTTTCTGCGTGACAGCCTGATTGACGGTCATGACGATCCCTCCGACTTGTGTGTCGCAAAGGGGTGTTTTTCGCTCATCAATGAAAAAATCATCTGGCGTGTTGCGACAGGATGAGCATATCACAGTTTGAAAAAAAGAGTGTGATCAACGGGTTTTCTTTTTTGCCCCGTTGATGTTATACTAGAAAAGCTGTAAAGGCTTGGAGGGGTACCAAAGTGGCCAACTGGGGCGGACTGTAAATCCGTTGCGAAAGCTTCGTAGGTTCGAATCCTACCCCCTCCACTTGAGATTTCACAGAATCTGCGTGATTTTAGGTCGCTTCATTGAAGCGGCCTTTTTTATTGCAGCGTGAATCACTCGTGTTAAAAGTGGAGAGAGCAGGATGACGCAGCCGCTGATCAAACTCATCATCGATATACGGATGAGCTGTTCATCTTGGTAAATGAGACTGACAAGCATGCCCAGCAGGGAGGAAAGCAGGATAAGGGGAGCGGCGAGGCGCGGTTTAAAAATGAACAGAATTCCTGCGATCACAATCAGATCGCCATACAGAAAGTTTCCTCCTCCATCTCCTTCGAGCTGGGGAATTTGTGCGGCTGTGCCAGCCTCTGCAATGCGAATGCCTTGAAGCGCGCATGTGCCCCCGATGAACAAATAGAGGACGGCTACAAAAACCCTTAATATAATGATTTTTAAGATGCGAATTTTATCCATGAGAATGTTTCAGCTCTCTTTGTTAAAAATTTGTCCCCGAATAGGTTTTGTACATGCTCAATCGAACAGCTTGTCTCATCGTATTCCATGCGCGCGAGTTCTAGACGTTTTTATGGCAAATAAAAAACCCACACCCTCTGATTTGGAGGGTGTGGGGTAAGTGGACTAAACTAGCGTGTCGTGATGGCGATGAGAATCGAGGCGAGACAAAAAGCGAGGGCGACCAAGTACATAACGCTGACGGTTTGTATCTGTGTTAGCCCTGAAGCCATCAAGCGATAGTGACCGTGTGTTCGATCCGCTTTATGTAGTGGACGCCGTTCACGGGCGCGGCGTAAAACGACGTAAAGTGCATCAAAAATAGGTACCCCAAGCGCGAGGATCGGCACAAAGATGGATACAACAGTGGCTGACTTGAATGCTCCCATGACGGCAATGGCGGCCAGTACATAACCGAGAAAGGTTGATCCTGCGTCTCCCATAATAATGCGGGCAGGGTAAAAATTGTATCGCAAGAAAGCGAGTGTGACACCAATCAGAGAAGCGGCGAGGATGGCGGAAGTACTGTCTCCCTTAATGGTTGAGATGATCATCAGCGTTGTGGCGCTGATCGCGGCGATTCCACCTGCCAAACCGTCCATTCCATCGAGAAAATTAAACACATTCACGATCCCGACGACCCATACAATCGTGAGAAAATCCCTGATCCACGGCGAAAAAGTGATAAAATATGCACCGTGGACAGGGTCTTCAATGCCGCGAATGACGACACCGGATGCGACCAAGAAAGAGGCTGCAACAATCTGCGCCGCAAACTTTGGCCACGCGGGAAATTCCTTTCTTCTCGTCTTTGCGTAGTCATCAACCATGCCGACGATAAACATAAGAAGGGCACCGGCTGCCATTCCGATAAATGGTTTGTCGGTGCGCCATGTAGCGTGCAGAAAATCATGCCTGACAAGAATGGTTGACAACATAAACGCGACAAGCATCGCAGCCCCTCCCAGCATGGGGAGAGGATTTTTATGCGCCTTGCGTTCTGTTGGCAGATCGACAAACCCGGTTTTTATGGCAATGTGACGCATTGCCGGAACAAATGCGAATGCGAATAAGAAGGATAGGAGTGCAGACACCACGTCAAGAAACAAAGGAGAACCTCCCACGGGTCTTCACGAATGGACTTTCCCTGATTATAGAAAGCCAGTCCTTCATTCGTCAATATGAATTGTGCTTATTCAAGCGTTTCATTCGTGTTACATGGAATCATTACCCTAAACGGTGTCGGTAGTTGCCCATTCGCAAGATGAGATCTTGTGTAACCTTATCTTCTTTTTATAAATGCGGCAGAACAGATTTTCATTCCTTTTCACAGAAAGGCTTTATGTCGCATTCTGACTTCCAACAGAACAGGTGAAAGTATGCGTGATGCCCAATTGCGTAGATTTGACATTTCACCTCACCCCGTGTATACTTTGAAAACGTTGAAAGGAATAGGGGCGTAGTTCAGCTGGTAGAACGGCGGTCTCCAAAACCGCATGTCGTGGGTTCGAATCCTGCCGCCCCTGCCAGAAATTTGACGATATGGTGGGCGTGGCGAAGCGGTTAACGCACCGGATTGTGGCTCCGGCATACGTGGGTTCGATCCCCATCGCTCACCCCATGTTGGGGAGTCGCCAAGTGGTAAGGCAACGGACTTTGACTCCGTCATTCGTAGGTTCGATCCCTACCTCCCCAGCCATACGTAAGAGCCATTAGCTCAGTTGGCAGAGCACCTGACTTTTAATCAGGGTGTCGATGGTTCGAGTCCATCATGGCTCACCAAAGGAAACCGCGCGGATGCGCGGTTTTTGCTGTCCTGCGGGGTATGCAGGAGGCAGGGACTTTGGGCTTGGTGAAACTTTGGCGCAACTGGAGATACTTTGCTACGTATCCCATTGAATGTGATTCTTATCACTGTCCAGCATGATTCCGCCTGCTATGTTTGAGATACAGATCAGGCAGATCAGATCCATTCTTGTTTTGATGGAATAAACTGGAGGTGCCGTTCATGATGCGCGACCAAGCGGAGACAATGTTTACCGAAGATCATAGGCTCGGGGATATTGTTGTGAAATTTCCACAGGCAGGAGATATTTTCAAGCGATATCATATCGATTTCTGCTGTGGAGGTGATCAACCATTGTCTGAAGCGATCGCTGAACATAGCATCGACGGTTCCTCTCTTCTCAAGGAGCTCAATGAACGTTATAGAGAAGCCGTTCGACAGGGGATCGAAATCACGGATTGGTCGAAGGCTTCCATGGAACAACTCATTCACCATATTGTAAATAGACACCATGCGTATCTGAACAAGGTCTTTCCGCCCATGTCGGAGCTAACGGCAAAAATTCTCCGAGTACATGGGGAAAATCACGGACAAGTGCTGTCTCAGGTGCATCGTTTGTTTAGTCAATTGCGAACGGACATGGAACAGCACATGATTGCCGAAGAGCAATCCGTCTTTTTGCAAATTATTGACTATGAACAGATCCGAACGCCAGGGAAACTTGGGGCAGTGATTGCTGCGGTGGAAAAACTCGATCAAGAACATGAGGCAACTGGTGACATTGTCAAGATGATGCGCAAGGTTACGGATAATTACGCATTGCCAGAGGATGCCTGTGCCACTTACGCTTATGTTTTTGAGAAGCTGGAAGAGCTGGAAACTGATATTTTTCAGCATATTCATCTCGAGAACAATATCTTGTTCAATCGATTGCTAAATGAGCGTTTGCTCCCGAGTGAATGACATTTACGACGTTTTAGACTTTGAAAAGCGATAAGATTCTTCATTTTGGTTGTTGGGTCAACGGGTGATTGAATAAGCCCCAAGAAGGGGCTGACACAAATCGTCAGTCTCTGTGTGCGAGTCCGGCACTAAGACAGGATTGGCTTCCAGATCCGCAGGCAAGCGGTGGTGGGGGCTTTTTTTGCTATTTCGGTGAATGGGTTCGCACTCACTTATATAGATGCGAAAAAAGTTTCTGATTCTGTAGAATGGACGTTTAGTCTTTATGGACTACAAAAATTGGTCTGTCTGGGGGGAGTCTGCCTAGCAGGCTTATGTCTTACTCAAAGACGAATCGCGAGATATGCTCGTATTGGAGTCGAGAACAAGACTGCGCTCAATCGATGCAGATTTCTGTGTGGGGAGTGCGCGCTGTTTACGGCTTCGCGTGACATGGCATGAAGGGAAGGAGTGAGCGAATATGCGCGAAAAAATAAAAAAGCGACGAATCCGTCTGGGATTGCTCGGCGCTTCTGCAATAACCCTGCTTTTGTCAGGTTGTGGTCCGCAGTATATGGTGCTTGACCCCGTGGGGCCCGTTGGGAAAGAAGAACTTCATCTGATTCTTCTCTCCGTCATTCTCACCGCAATCGTCATCATACCTGTATTGGGACTCTTAGTCTTTATCGTTTGGCGTTATCGTGATAAACCAGGAAACCGCGCGCCGTATCTTCCAAAATGGTCAGAGAGTCGCGTGCTGGAAGTGGTCTGGTGGGGGATACCGATCGTCATCGTCGGCATTCTCGGCTATTTCACTGGAAAAACGACGTTTGCACTTGTCCGTCCGCCAGAAAACAACATACCTCCGATCACTGTCGATGTGACGTCACTCGATTGGAAATGGCTATTTCAGTATCCTGGCCAGAAAATTGCCACCGTGAATTACGCGGTCATTCCGACGGGCGTGCCGATTAATTTTGTGCTTACGTCGGACGCGCCGATGAATTCGTTTTGGGTTCCCCAACTCGGTGGACAAGAGTATACCATGCCTGGAATGGCGATGCGCCTATGGCTTCAGGCGAACCAGGCAGGAACGTTCTATGGGCACGGCGCAAACTTTACTGGTCGCGGGTTTGCACACATGAATTTTAATGTGATCGCAAAACCGGCGGATCAATTTTATGGATGGGTTCGCAGTGTCAAGGCGACGTCAAGCCCTCTCACGTATGCGGTTTACGATCAACTCAAAAAGCCGAGTGTCATCGGGACCACTCAGTATTCTTCGATTCCGCCGAATCTGTTTAACGGAACGGTTTGGGCTGACGGTGGACGGTATATGCCTGGCATGCTGCCGGCACAAAGCATGAGTACGATGAAACAAAGTTCATCTCATTGAGAAAGGAGTGACAGACATGCCAGCTTGGCTCTCACATTTTACGACAACGTATCTGATGTGGAATGAAGGCCCGATGATCTGGGCCTCAGATGTATTGATCCTTCTCACATCGCTTGGCATTGTCGTGGCGCTCACGCGATTGCACCGCTGGAAGTGGCTATGGCGCGAATGGCTTACAACCGTCGATCATAAGAAAATAGGCATCATGTATCTGATTGCGGCGCTCTTGATGCTGTTTCGCGGAGGCGTTGACGCGCTGTTATTGCGGACACAACTCGCCGTGCCGGGAAATCATTTTCTAAGCGCTGAACACTATGACCAAATCTTTACGACACACGGTACCATCATGATTTTGTTTATGGCGATGCCCTTTATCTTTGCCTTATTCAATATTGTGGTGCCGCTCCAAATTGGTGCGCGTGACGTTGCATTTCCTTATTTAAATGCGATCTCGTTTTGGCTCTTCTTTTTTGGCGCAATGCTCTTTAACATTTCCTTTGTTTTTGGCGGATCGCCTGATGCCGGTTGGGTCAGTTATCCGCCGCTGTCGGAGCTTGGTTTTGATTTTGGACCGGGAGAGAACTACTACCTGCTTGCCGTTCAGATCTCTGGTATTGGAAGTATCGCGACGGGAATCAATTTCTTGGCCACCATTTTTAAGATGCGCGCGCCAGGAATGAAACTCATGCGGATGCCGCTTTTTACCTGGTCGGTTGTTGCGGCGAGCGTTGTCATCATTTTCGCCTTTCCGGCGCTTGCCATCGCGCTCGCGCTGCTGACACTTGATCGCGTGGTGGGGACTCACTTTTTTACGATCTTGCACGGCGGCGATCCGATGATGTTCGTCAATCTCTTCTGGGTGTGGGGACACCCGGAGGTGTACATTGTCATTTTGCCTGCCTTTGGCATCTACTCTGAGGTGGTTGCCACATTTGCGCGAAAGCGCGTCTTTGGTTACTCCTCCATGGTGTTATCGCTCATGCTGATCAGCGTCATCAGTTACTTTGTGTGGGCCCACCACTTTTTTACGATGGGCGCTGGAGCTGGGGTCAACACATTCTTTGCCGTCGCTTCGATGCTTGTCGCCATACCGACTGGCGTCAAAGTATTCAACTGGCTGTTCACGATGTTTCGCGGGCGCATTCGACTGACACTGCCCATGCTGTGGACGATCGCCTTTGTCCCATGCTTTGCCATCGGTGGGGCAACCGGTGTGATGTTGGCTGCAGCGCCTGCAGATTATCAGTATCACAACAGCTACTTTCTAATCGCCCATTTCCATCAGGTATTGATTGGCGGCGTCGTCTTTGGAATGCTTGCCGGCATGTACTACTGGTGGCCAAAAATGTTCGGCTTTATGCTTGATGTGCGACTTGGGAAAATTGCGTTTTGGCTCTTTAACATTGGCTTTTATGTCTGCTTCATGCCACAATACGCGCTTGGTTTCATGGGAATGCAGCGCCGTATGTACACCTATCCCACGGATATGGGGTGGGGAACGCTCAATTTCATCTCGACCGTTGGCGCCTACATCATGGGACTTGGCTTTCTTTTTATCGTCATTCAGGTGCTTTACAGTATTAAGCATGGCGAGCGTGATAAAACAGGCGATCCGTGGGATGCCCGTACACTCGAATGGTCGCTTCCATCCCCTGCGCCGCACTACAATTTTGCCGTGATTCCGACGGTGACAGAGCGTGACATGTGGTGGGAACTCAAGGAGCGGCAGGAGACTGATCTTCTGAAACTCAAGCCGGAAATGATCAAGCCAATTCACATGCCGAAAAATTCGGGTCGCCCGTTTTTGCTTGGACTCTCATTTTTTGTGGCAGGATTCGGGCTGGTTTTTGGCTGGATTCCCATCGCAGTGATTGGGCTCATTGGTATCTTGCTCTGCCTGCTCTTTCGCGCATTCGAATATGGCGATGAGCATACGGTTCCAATTGATGAAATTCGCGAGACAGAAGCCGCATTGGGGAGGTTGTGATCATGGCTTATGTAGAACACGCTCTCCATGGACGCGCTGAGAATGAGGCAAAACCGCTTGAATACCAGGATCCTGAACAATCGATCAAGATTCTCGGTTTCTGGATTTTTCTTGCGACCGATATGCTGCTGTTTGGCTGCTTATTTGCAACGTACCTCGTGTTGCGCACGCATACGGACGGCGGCCTGACCGCAAAGCAACTGTTTGATGTGCCTGGATTTGCGGCGGAAACGTTTCTCTTGCTCACGAGCAGTTTTACAGGTGGACTCGCAACGCTTGCCATGCGCAATCGAAACAAATCGGCTGTGATGGCCTGGATCGCTGTGACGGTACTGCTAGGTCTTGGATTTCTCGGTTTTGAGATCAGTGAGTTTACCGCCAATGTCGCCAGAGGAGCGACGATGCAGCGCAGCGCCTTTTTGTCGGCATTTTATACGCTTGTCGGCACACACGGGCTCCACGTCTCGATCGGCATTGGCTGGATGATTGTGACATGGATTCAAATCGCTCGCCGAGGAATCACGCGCGTCACGGCGCGCAAGCTTTTCATCGTCAATCTGTATTGGCACTTTCTCGACGTTGTGTGGGTGTTCATTTTCACAGTCGTCTATTTATCTGGGGTGGTGATGTAAGATGGATGTGGAATCCGAAAAAATGGGTGATGGAATCCATCCCAAACATTCGGCGAGGAAATATATTGTCGGCTATCTCTCTTCGCTCGTGTTGACCGCACTCGCGTTTACGTTCGCCTTAAAGCGTACGTTTGCACTTGGTCCGCTTCTGATCGCGCTGATGATCCTTGCTGGCCTGCAAATTATCGTTCAACTGTACTTTTTCATGCATGCCACAGAGGGGGATGGACCGCCGTATCACCTCGGCGCACTTGTGCTGGGACTGGTTTTCACGTTTGCTGTTGCATTGATGTCAGTTTGGATCATGGGTTTTCCGGCTTTGAGTGCTCAAGTTTCGTAAATCATTGCAGTGACATGCGCAGGGGCGCAAGATGTGTTTCACGGTTTGCGGTGCGTCCCTGCACGTTTCTTTGAAAAAAAACAGACATGACGCGATGAGGCAAGACGCATTGCGTCTTGCCTCAACGGAGTATAGCTGAGAATGTCAAGCGGGGAAAATTTCCCCCGCTTCTCAGCAATTGTCATTAGTAGGCCCCGCCACCGTATGTCGGGACAAAGAGGAAAAATAGTACAAAGATGATCAAAAACACAATCGCCCATTGGGTATAACTCCCAAACGTGCCCATGTGTGAAAACCTCTCTTTCATAGCGAATGACCGAAACATGAAACTTAGTAAACGCCGCCGACACCAACACCTGTACCTGCAGCGCCATAACCAGCGCCGACACCTGGAACGAGCAAGAAGAACAGTACGAAAATAATCAGAAACACAACAGCCCAACGCGTGTAGCCGCCAAATGTACCCACACACATTCCCTCCTTTCGTGTCACCTTCATAGGGTATGTGTGCGATTGGGATACGTACTGAGTCGATCGCCCGTTTTTAAAAGACGTACCAAGGAAGCTTCGGGTTAAGGTAAATGCGGCGTGATGATGTGTTTTATCCATGGCGGTCACAGGATCGAGAAGAATTCAGGTAGGGGGGTGTAATAATGTGGAGAAGAAATGAAAAAAGCCCGTTTCCACGGACTTTTAATGGTCGGAGTTACAGGATTCGAACCTGTGGCCTCCTGCTCCCAAGGCAGGCGCGCTACCAAGCTGCGCTAAACTCCGAAGTGTTTGATCATGGTGCGGGTGAAGGGACTCGAACCCCCACGGTTGCCCGCCAGATCCTAAGTCTGGTGCGTCTGCCAATTCCGCCACACCCGCATGGTTTGAAGTCTCGCCATCAGGTGGCTTGGGATTGAATCAAAACCACTGCTTTAATAATATATAGGATCTACATGGAGATGTCAAGGAAATGGCGTTTAGAAAAAATGAAATCTCTCATTGGAAGAAGGCTGTCGTAAAATAGTGTGAGAATGGAGGAGATCACGATGCGTCTGAAGCCTGGGGATCGCGTGAGACATCCTGATTGTAACCTGGATGGTAAGGTGATTGACATTCAGAGCAACCCGGCCTGTTTATTGCGAACGCTTGTGGTGACGTGGGAAAATGGTGAGACAGAGGAATGGAGCGAGTTGGAATTTGGTCCGATCGAAGATTGACAGGGGTCCATTGCAGTGGAGAGCGTGGTTTCAAACGCGCATTCGCACACTTAGTCCCGCCTATTTTTCAGTGGTCATGGCGACGGGAATTCTCTCAGTGGGATCCGAATTGAATGGATGGCGAGTAGTTTCAAATTTTTTTCTTGTGCTTTCATTCATTTTTTTCATCAGTTTTTTGCTTCTGTACGGATTTAGGTGGATTCGTTTCGCTTCGTACATGCGCGCGGACTTTATTCATCCAGAACGCAGCTTTGGCTTTTTGACACTGGTTGCCGCGACAGATGTACTTGCGATTCGCCTTAACGGCACACACGAACTCTGGTTGATGGTTCTTCTCGCTTTAATGGGTCTCCTTTCTTGGATGGCGCTTTTGTATATGCAGTTTGCATACCTGATTTTTGAGAATGTGCGCCCGATTGCAGAGGTTGTCAATGGTTCGTGGCTGTTGGCGCCCGTTGCGACGCAGTCGCTTGCGATTGTCGGCACGCTCGTTGCGACACACACGGGAGAAGAGCGCGAATGGATTTTAGTCGCGTCTTTTGCGTTATGGGCTCTCGGAATCCTTTTTTATCTTTTATTTATCGTCTTTATTCTCTATCGCTTCTTTTTTTGTGGCGTGCGCCAAGAAGATCTTGCCCCTTCGTATTGGATTAACATGGGTGCGATGGCGATTGCGACCGTTGCGGGAGCCCACCTTGCATCGCCAGACTTAGAGTCCTCTTTTTTGCGCCTTGTGCACTCTTTTGTCGTCGCGCTCACCGTCATGATGTGGGCGTGGGGAAGCTGGTGGTTTCCCCTACTTCTCATCATGGGTGGATGGAAATATCGCTCGCTGCGAAAACTCTTGCACTATGAGACAGGTCTGTGGAGTATCATTTTTCCGCTTGGCATGTACGCTGTGTCGCTTTTTTTCATCAGTCAGTTTCCGGGTTTGCACTTCTTGTCACGATTCGTCGCGACATTTTTGATCTTTGCCATTGTCGCATGGTGTTTCACGCTTTTGCTTTGGGGAAGCGCGACTGCACAAGCGCTCAAACGCCTGTTTCAAAGCGGGCACTGAAGTGCATCTATTTAAACTGAATTTGAACCATCGCTTAGAATCTCTTAAAAGCGCAAGATGGGGTATAATAAAAGAGAAAAGGGGGAATCAAAGATGAACCATATCCTGTATGCAACAGACGGTTCAGGTGCATCCCGCGAAGCGATTCCGATGATTATTGATTTGTTGACGCGTTGGACCGAGGCGAATCTTACCGTTCTCTATGTTTCTACAGCCTATCACGATCCGCTCTATGCGGGGAGCATTCCTGGCGTTCCAACCATTGCAGAACCTGAATACAACGAAGAGATTGTCACCACGATTAAAAAGGAAATTGTCGGGGATGCTTTTTCTTCGTTTCAGGCTCGCGTGAATTTTCAACAGCGTGTGGGGTATCCAGCTGCGGTGATCTGCGAATTTGCGAAAGAGCAATCTGCAGATTTAATCGTCATGGGGAGTCACGGCAGAGGCGCACTTGATCGCTTGTTGATCGGCAGCGTAAGCCATGGTGTTCTCAATCGATCACATGTCCCGGTTCTGGTCGTTCGTTGAGGTTGAACTATGAGGTTTGAAGAGATTGCGGGGATGCCGTACATCCCCGCAATTTTTAATACACGGGCAACACCTACCTGTGGTGCAATTTTTGCCTGTGGAAATAACGGCTGAATGAATGGGTCCATGGATGATCGGAAGATGGTAAAATCACGCGATGGCACAAAAGGAAAAGGGGAGCGCGATGGATTTTCATCACACGTTTGTACGAAAGCAGGGACATTCGAAGAAAATTTTGATTCTCTTGCACGGCACGGGAGGCGATGAGAATGATCTGCTCTCACTCGGCGCATTTTTGGCGCCTGAAGCATCGCTTTTAGGAATTCGCGGAAAGGTGAAGGAAGGTCAGGCGAACCGTTTTTTTCGACGTCTCTCAGAAGGCGTGTTTGATGAAGAGGATTTGATCTTTCGCACACGTGAACTCGCCGCATTTCTTGAAGAGGCAAAGGAGCATTACGGGATTCGCGAAGGCGAATGGATCGCGGTCGGCTATTCAAATGGCGCGAACATCGCGGCGAGTCTGTTACTGCTTGAGCCGGAGGTGCTTTCGGCTGCGATCCTCTTTCGCGCGATGATGCCGCTTACCCCTTCACGTTTGCCTGACCTTTTGGGGCACGCCGTATTTATGTCGTCTGGCCGTGAAGATCCGATTGTTCCGAATGATTCGAGTGAAAGGTTAGAAAAAACACTCGTTACAGCAGGCGCTGTGGTGTCTCACGAATGGCAGAATGCAGGCCATGGGTTGCTGCAATCCGAATTTGTGAGTGCCAAAGTGTGGCTTTCATCGCATATGGGTTAGCTGAGGGGGGAACAAAGTGAAGGCACGCTACTTGGGATTTGAAGACATGTGGAGGGAACTTCGGGCTCTTTTGCGTCAGTATCCATCGCTCATGCGTGTCGAAGTGTTGGGGACGAGTCGCGAAGGACGTGAGATTCCTGTTGTCACATTGACGCAGTCTGAACGTTTCTCTGCGGAGGAAAAATCGGCCGTTTTGGTTGACGCCAACATTCACGCAGGGGAGTTGACAGGAAGTTCCGCCGCGATGTATTGGATTGCGCAGTGCCTTGAAGCGTATGGAACAGATCCAGAAGTTACAGCGCTGTTGGACGATCACACGGTGTATGTTGTACCAAGACTCGCCGTGGATGGGGCTGAGGCCTACCTGACAACACCAGCATGGCTTCGTTCAAGCCCGCATACGTACCCTTATTCTGAATCGCCAGAAGGATTTTATCCAGACGATGTCAACGGCGATGGTGTCATCCTGCACATGCGCATCCAGGCAGAAGATGGAGCGTTTGTTCCCGATGAGATCGACCCGCGCGTGATGCGTCACCGACGTCCAGGTGAGATCGGGGGAATCTATTACCACGTTTTTCCGGAGGGGAGGATCCGTCGCAAATCGCGCTCCGGGAACTTGCCGCCATTTGCAAGAGCCTATAATCGCGCGCAAAGTGGTATGGATTTTAATCGAAACTTCCCGATTCGCTGGGCGAATGAGTCGGTGCAAGAAGGAGCAGGCCCATTTCCACTCTCCGAGCCTGAGTTGAGAAGCTTTGCGCAGTGGATCATCGCACATCCCAATATCGCTTCTTACGCAGCGTTGCACACGTCAGGTGGCGTCATTTTGCGTCAACCTTCAACAGGGGATGACGCTGTTTTATCGCCTTTTGATCGACATCTTTTTACGCGTGTTGCCGAGATGGGCGCAGAAGTCAGTGGATATTTCGCTGGGTCAAACTTTGACAAATTCGCGACAGGCCGCGAAGATGTTTTGATGCCAGGCGCCGCGGATGACTGGATGTATGACCATCTCGGCATACTCGGGTTTACCGTTGAGCTGTGGGATTTGGCGCATCGCGCAGGAGCGCGCGGATATGGTGAACTCGGAATGCGCCGCATGATCCATCGCACGCCGGAGGAGCGCGTTGAAGATGAGCGGAAAATTTACGCTTGGGCGGACCGCGAGGCTGCAGGCATCGGAGTTTTTCCCTGGGCGCCATTTCATCACCCTGATTTTGGCCCAGTTGAAATTGGCGGACTTCATCCAAAATACGTCATTCAGAATCCGCCGCTCCATCTTTTAGAGGAAGAATGCGCGCGTATCGCGCCATTTTTGACGCGGCTCGGCCTTGCTGCGCCGAAACTCTTCATTTCTTATCTACACGTTACAAAAGAGGCAGATCACGTGTACCGCATCGCGGCAGAAGTCGCAAATGGCGGGTTTTTGCCGACGTCGAGCACGGAAAAAGGTAAGTCGCTCACCTTGGACAGACTTACCGCTACCCTCAGTGGGAATATCGAAATACTGGGTGGCAACTCCTTGCAGGCGATGGATCATCTTGACGGTTATGGTGGCCGTGACACATGGGCGACGCCAATTCGGCAGCGCACTACCGTAGAGTGGGTGGTTCGAGGCATTCCACACGAGGAAATCACTGTCAGTTTTTATGCACCGCGCGCAGGACGTGTCTCACAGTCGATCAGATTGTCTGAGTAAGGTGAAGCGAAGGGGAGTGTTAAGCAAAACCCGCACTTAAAAAGCGCGGGCGTACTGTTTAGGAACTTCCGGTGTGGCGCGAAGCGCGAGTGCGGCGTGGAGAGGCCAGTAGGGATCTTTGAGGAGTCCGCGCGCGATGGCGACAAGATCGGCGTCCCTGTTTGCAATGACAGCCTCTGCGAGTGCGGGGTCCTCAAGGCGACCCACCGCGATGACGGGTATGCCTATCGCCTCGCGAATGGCGCGAGCGAATGGAACCTGATAGCCGGGAGATATTCCTGGGCGTCCACCTGAACCAATCGGGCCTTCGCCGCCGGAGCTCACATGAAAAAGGTCGACGCCAGCCGTTTTGTACGCTTTGGCCATCTCAATCGTGTGGGACAACCCGTAGCCGCCGTCAACATACTCTACGGCAGAGAGGCGCATGATGAGCGGCATGTCGGATGGAATGACCGCTTTTACCGCGCGGATGATCTCGACGCCAAAGCGCGCCAGATCCTGTCCATACTCATCTTGACGCTGGTTTGTGAGCGGGGATTGAAACTGATGAATTAGATAGCCGTGCGCGCCGTGAAGTTCAATCGTGTCAACGCCTGCCTTTACCGCGCGAACTGCCGCATCTGCAAAACGCTCAACCATTTTTCGCACCTCATCCGTCGTCAGCGCGCGCGGCATTTTATAGCGCTCACCTGGAAAAGGAACAGCAGAAGGTGCGACAGGATTTTGCGCATCCTCGGCCTTTCGTCCCGCGTGTGCGAGTTGAATCCCGATTTTGGCGCCGTGTTTGTGCACCGCATCAATTACGCGCGCAAATCCGGGGATCTGATCGTCGGACCACAGCCCAAGATCAAAATCGGTGATGCGACCGTCAGGCTCCACATCGGTCATCTCCGTGATAATCAGTCCGGCACCGCCAATGGCGCGCGTGACATAGTGAACAAAGTGCCAGTCGTTTGGAATTCCGTCTTTTGCTGTCACAGAATACTGACACATCGGCGCCATGACAATTCGATTTTTTAGATGAAGTTTTCCAATTTCAAAGGGTGTAAATAACTCAGCCATAAACAATTCCTCCCAAAGCCTTGAATTTGCTATCATAATGAATAGCACATGTTGAAAGTTTACCGATTTCACGCCATTCATGCCAGTGGCAGAGAGGACATCCCAATGAATGTGTTTCCTAAAATGCGGGTCAACACAAGCTCAGTGACCTTCATGGTGATCGTGGCAGCCTTGCTTCTTGTTGCAACGATGTTCTATCCAATATCCACCTCGCTTGGACAAGGTGTAAACGAGAATGTCATTTCGCGTTTTGCCGGCGTCTACAATCAAAGCAGTCACCTTTTTGTCCTGGCATTTTACAATCAGAACACAGAGCAGGGTGAGGTTCCGCTCTCCCCGTTGCCGCTTTCACTGTTTCACCCATCCTCTGTGCCAAACCAGATGGTTACGCAGAATGACTTGCCGGTATTGTTGACAGACGCCATGCAGTCACACGCGACACTGCTTGAACAAGAACTTGGGACACACTATAACGCCCCAGGGTTTCTTGCGCCATTTCCGCATAGTCCTGTCGCTTACACCGTCACCTTTTTAAAGGATCTGGCAAAGCAAAAAATCAATCTCGCAGCGTTTGGTGGGCCGAATATTCCGCCCGGCTCCGTGCCATATCAAAAATTGCCAGGCGGCGTTTTGCATATTGACACAAAGGCGGACGGAAATGTGATTGCGCAGTGTCAACCGGGACAAACACCGCCTGTTTTAAAAGCGCTCAATCCGTCGATTGTTTCCTTTGCATAGCTTGCGGGGCATGTTATGCATTTGCTGGTGCAGCTAGCGGGAACCATCCTGGTGTGCGGGTTATGGCGTTCCAAAGAGGCGTGGGCACGACAAGCCGTTCTTGATCGCTAAGAGAAAGTTCTGTCGCGATGGCGTGCTCATCGCCGCGCGCTACCTTCTGAACCCAATCCGGTTCGATGATGATTTCACGTCCCAGCGCGATCAGGGTGCAGCCGGTTGATGACAGCGCGTCAAGCGCGTCATCCGGGGTCTTGATGGAGCCGACGCCGATGACAGGGAGATCCGCACCTGCGCGCTTTACGATGAGCGCGATGCGCGATGCCGATTGATCCTCGCCGGATTTGGGCGGTGTGCGGTAATCTGTCGCCGAGACGTGAAGGTAATCGAGTGCTTTGTATTTCAAAGCGTCAATCAGCGCGTAAGTGTCTTCCATCTTTAGTCCATGCTCATATGCTTCTTCTGGAGAAAAGCGATACCCGATCAAAAACTCGTTTTTTGCGTGCTCCTTGACAACACGTGTCACTTCATCAACGATCATGAGCGGGAATGTCAGTCGATTTTCTCGAGAACCTCCGAAACGGTCACTCCGTTTGTTTGTGTGGGGAGAATAGAATTGTTGAATCAGATAACCGTTTGCCCCGTGCAATTCTACACCGTCAAAGCCGGCTGCAATTGCACGTCTTGTCGCTTCGCCAAAATCGCGCACGATTTGCATGATTTCAGCCTCTGTCAGCGGTCGCGGGATCGGTGCGCCTTCCTTATCTTCGGAAACATCGCTTGCACTCACAACGTCTCCGCCTGGAACGAGATCTGGCGCACACGCCCGTCCTCCGTGGAAAATTTGCAGGACAGCCTTCGCGCCCTGCTCTTTTATTCCGCGAGCGAGGCGCGCCAGTCCTTCTATGCGGTCTTCTCGCTCAGCGCCAAATTCTCCCGGGAAACCCTTTCCGCTCGGCGAGACAAAAACGCAGGCTGTGATGACCATGCCTACGCCGCCAGATCGTCTCTTGTAGTAGCGGATTTCCTCATCTGACACGCTTCCGTCAGGGAGAGATGAAAAGTGTGTCATCGGCGCCATGACGATGCGATTTTTCAAAACGACACCCCTGCGCAGACGTATCGATTGAAAAAGTGGTTGATAGGTTGAATTCAATACGGACACTCCCTTTTTTAATACAACTAATTTTATTAAAGCGTCATGTTCATTGTACCGATCTGCGAGATAGGCGTCAAACACGATCCGAGGAGGACGTTTTATGTACACACCTGCTGCGTTTGGTATGTCAGATGATGAGATGTTTGAACTGATGGATTCGTTTCCATTTGCTACATTATGCTCTGTTGCAAATGAAGACATGCTTGTATCACATGTGCCGCTTGTATTCAAACGTGAGACGATGTCGCTTCACGGGCATTTTGCGGCGGCTAACCCCCACGCGAAGATTGCTGATGGGGCAAATGTGCTGGCCATCTTTCACGGCCCACACAGCTACATCTCTTCAGGTTGGTATGAAGAAAGACAGTCTGTCCCGACGTGGAATTATCAAGTGGTACACGCCAGAGGAACGATCCACTTTGCTGAGAAAGCGGAGCAGCGTGACCGTGATCTGGCGCAACTCATCCATCAACATGATCCGCAGCTCCCCTTGATCGACGCGCTGAATGAGCCATGGGTTCAAGCGATGGCAAAAGGAATACGCGGATTCCGCATTTCTTTAGTGCAGCTTGAAGGGAAGTCTAAAATGAGCCAAAATCGCTCGCGGGAGGACCAGCGGCGCGTCATTGAAAAGTTGCGGGATTCAGAGCGCGAAGAGGGGCGTGAAATTGCGTTACGCATGCGCAAAAATATGGAGGGCAGTCAAGCCTCTGACGAGGCAGAGGCTTGACTTTAGAAGCATGGGGATTACAGGTCGCGCAGATCATTTAAAACACGTTGATCAAGACGCTTAATCACTTCTGCTAAAAGGGCTACACCGTGATCGAAGTCTTCCTGGTGATAGACTGCTGCGTGGCTGTGAATATAGCGCGTTGTGCAGCCGAAGGCAATGGAGGGGATGCCGGAACCGTGGATGTGAAAACGCCCGGCATCCGTGCCGCCGCCTGCGATGGATTCGACCTGCAGCGGAATTTTCGCATCGGAAGCAGTGTCCATGATGAAATCGCGAAAGCGTGGGTTTGGGATCATCGATCCATCATAGATTAGCAGAATGGGGCCTTTGCCAAGGGTAGAGAGCGCGTCGTATGCATCAATGCCTGGTGTGTCGCCCGCAATTCCGACATCAAGCGCTATGGAAATATCCGGTTTGATGTGATTCACGAGTGTTTGTGCGCCGCGCAATCCGACTTCTTCTTGTGTCGTCGCGCCGGCAAAGAGCGTGTTCGGATGCTCTTGCCCTCTGAGTGCGCGCAGCACTTCGACGGCAGTTACACATCCGAGGCGGTTGTCGAGCGCTTTTCCCATGTACACGTTTGGATTGCCCAGTTGTACAAACGCACTGATTGGCGTGATTGGATCGCCCGGACGTACGCCGAGCTCTTCTGCCTCTGCTTTGCTTGAGACGCCGATGTCAATGAACATGTCCTTTATTTTGACAACCTCATCACGCTCTTTCGCGCTCAGTAGATGAGGGGGTTTGGAACCGATGATTCCGATAACTTCACCTTTGCGCGTTTGGATGGATACGCGCTGTGCGAGCATGACCTGAGACCACCAGCCGCCAATCGTCTGGAACTTAATAAATCCCTCATCTGTGATTGCCTTTGTCAAGAGACCAATTTCATCAAGGTGGCCTGCGAGCAGAATCGAAGGGCCGTCTGCCTTGCCGACTTTCTTTCCGACCACGCTTCCAAAATGGTCGCGAACGATTTCGTCGGAGACAGGTTCGAGATACGATTGATACAATCTGCGTACAGGGGTTTCAAAGCCAGATGCGCCATGTGCTTCACTGAGCGCACGGATCATGTCGATGCGTTCGTTTTTCAATACAATGTCCCCTTCCATAAATCTATGAAATTCAATGATATTCTACCATAATTATTCGAATCGTTATGTATTGTTGTAAATTTATTTCGATATTCACATTGAAATCGTATCCACATGGCATGCAAAGAAGCATGACGCGGTTTGGCGGCCGTGCATAGCATGATAACATCCTTGTGATGGAGTGCGATGCATGTTGATAGATGCGCACCTTGATCTTCATGATCAGCGCGACCCATGGTCGCTTGTTGAGCGTTTTCAAAGTGTCTTAAAGGAAATCAAAGATCCTTGGGTCTTTTGGTCTACGGAACTCCGTCCCACTTCATCCATGGCGCCTGTGGCGCTTCCGGAGGATTCATCGGATTGCGCAATTTTGATTCGCGGTCAAAAAAAGTCGACAGACGCGAGCTGGTTGGACTACTTTTCAGAGAAAAAGGGTATTCCTTGCATCTGGAAAACGGCTGAGCTGTTAAACTGGTTTGCTGCGATTCACGACATGCCTCCTGATCTTCAGTATTTACCTTATCATATTGCTATGGCGTTTTCGACAGCTCACTCACAAGCTCTTTGTGTCACACCTGTCTCATCCGTCTCATCCGTGACAAGTCACACCTTTCGGCCGACAGCAAAAGAACTTCGCTTTGTTCTTGAGAATTCAGGGGATGTTGTGCCATGTGTGCAGTGGCAAATCAAGCCCATCATTTCGGTCGTGATTTGCGCATTTAATGAATCCGCCAGAATTGGCTGGGCGATTCGCTCTGTCTTATTGCAGACGTTTCACGCTTGGGAACTGCTCGTGGTGGATGATGGCTCGACAGATCAAACAGAGCAGATTGTTCGCAGTTACACGGATGAACGCATTTGCTTGATCAAGTCTAAGGAGAACAAAGGGAAATCCCATGCGCTTAACTGCGCTTTGGAAAACGTCAAAGGACATTTTTTTCTGGAACTTGACGCGGACGATTGGCTGGTGCCAGACGCACTTGAAACACTTTATAGAGCATCATCCATTTTGCAGCCGATGAGACTTCTTTCAGCGCACTATTATGTATGGCAAAGTTCAACAAGAGGACAACTCCGCTATCGCGGGATTCATGGCCAAGACCCAGTTCGCATCTCACCCGAATTCGCGCGCGTACCAATTCCACGCTTCTATCGTACAGACGATCTGCAGAGTATCGGCGGGTGGATGACTTCAGACCAATATGGGGGACGCTTGTTTGAGGACGTTTTTATGTCAGATCAATATGCGCGAAGAGGGATTATCCAAGTTCTTGAAAAACCGCTCTATCATCGGGTGATCCACCGCGGGAGTGTAAGCCAGGTGCACGCTAAGGAGTATCGCGTGTGGTGGAATTCTGTGATGGATGTGAGACACTAAAAAACTGGAGATAGGGTCTCATCTGCCCTATCTCCAGATGGTCCGTCTGCCCTTACAGCAGTACGCGCACATATTCAATGCTGTCTGTCGGAATGGTGACGGTTACGGGTTGACTGTATACGATCGGCGGCTCTTGGACTTGAATCACGCTTGTTCTTACTGATGTCAATGTTCCCTCAAACAGTGAACCGGGAACGAACACTTCTACAATTCTGCCGATGAAACTAGAAAGCATGCTCTGGAATGTCACGACGATCCCCCCTTATTGGACACCGGTGATTTTGCTGTACGGGATGACTAAAATGTCGCCGTTGCTCTCTGTCAGTTCCACCGCGTTTGTGCCAACGAGCGTTACGGTGCCGGTGAGGGTGCCAGACGCTGTGCTGACAGTCACAACTTGGCCTTGCTTGCTTGTGAAGAGTGCTTGCAGTGCGGGGTTTGCAGGTTGGCCGCTTGAGATTTGCGCTTCGAGACGTTTTACCCGCTCTCGCAGTTCGTGGAGTTGGCGCTCAATTTCTCGATTCTCTTGCTCAAGTTCGCGAACCTCGTGTTCGAGATGCCTGATTCTGACACGCAGATCTCTTACGATGTTGCGCACTGGAAAAGGCGAGGGCCCTCCTGATCGAATTTGCAGGTTTTGGGCAACGATTCGCTGTGCGCGAATGACACCCACGCGAAGGGGGCGGCGTAATGTACTCAAACTCCTCATCTCCTCTGTTCGTTTTAGCTTGCACTGCATGTATACGTGTTACGAGGAGGGAGGGAGGCGACGCCAACCTATTTCATACAAAAATGGGCAGATATAGAGCGTCAGGTGATGAACTCCTCATATTCATACGCAGGGTATGCGGTTGGATGGCTTGACTCCATAAGATTCTCCCAGGAGAGATGGTCAAAGCAACCTGACCATTTCTGATTAAAATGATCCCAGCTCTGAGTGATCCACGTTTTGCCCTGATCTTCGAGCACAGAGAAAGAACTGTGATTGTCATGCCATACATACGTGTCTAACGCGACAAGGAGGCGCCAGTTCTTTAATCTTGCCCGCAAGCTCCAATCGGCGTCATCCGCTCCGCATACACACCCTGTGTCCAGTTCACCGATTTCGTCAAGTGCCGCTCGTTTTGCCATCCAGATCGTACCTTGAAGGCATTTTGCGGTGATCGCTTTGGGGCGAGTGTCCTGCAGGGCCTGATTGACCTGAACGAGTATCGCTTCATTAAATTCATCTGTGAGTGATAAAGGGGGATGATACTTCAGAATGTCTTGCCATCCGCCAATCCCGCGGCCAAGTGGCGCAACCGCCGCAATGTCAGGGTGGCGCTCAAGGTGTTTGTAAAGCTTATTTGCATAGCCTGGCCCCACATAGACATCCGAGTTTATAAAGCACACATGTCCATGCGGTGGGAGGTGTGAATAGATGGACGCAATGGCGCGTGTGTATCCCACATTCTCAGGCAAAAGCGTCAATGTGAGGCGTGGTTGGTGCTGTGCCGCGAGTTCACGCAGCATCTCGATAGAACCGTCGGTTGAGGCGTTATCCACAACCCAGAGTTGAAATGGGAGATCCGTATAATGCAAGATGTAGCGCAAGCATTGAAGTGTTTTTGAGCACGTGTTAAAACTGACCACAATCACATGCAAAAAGGATGACATCAGGATTCCTCCCACGGTTCAAGAACAGGATCCTGATCAAGGATGGAATCGTAGTGACTGCGTGGGCAAAATTCAGAGTGTGGGTCACGTTGGACATAGAAATCGTATTTTCGCTGCAATTCTTCTTGTGATCCAGCGTAACCGTAGTGTTTGATGCGCAAATCGGATGGCGCACCAGGAAAATCGGTCACCAGATTGCACGGCAGGCTGCCACCGTGAAGCGCCTGGTCGTTCCAGCGATACACGGCTCCTGGCATGTAGCGAAACAATCGTGGTCCGTAGTGAACGGGTGCCCACAATTTATCTGTGCGATAGTGTGTCATGGACTTCCAAAAATGATAAAAACGGAACCCGTACCAGTCTGTGTGTTTTTGATTGATCATACCTTGAATTTGCGTTTTGGCTCGGTTCTCTAAAATTTCATCTGCGTCGATCGCCAAAATCCAATCTGGGAATGTGGCGATTGTTCTCTGAAACAGCCGTTTTTTTAGTGCAGATTCATTGATTCCGTACATGGAAGTGTGGGAGTGACCAATAGAAACCACCTTTGGATACGATTTACAGATCGCGACGGTGTCATCTGTCGAACCGTCGTCAAGAATGACAATCGCGTCAACATATTGCGATAGGTCATCCAAGACCATGCGCAAATAGCGATTTCCTTCATTCCGCACTTGCATCATGGCAGTTAGCTTGTTCCCTTTTTCTTTGCGAATCAGTGTCATGGTGCCACGCCTTTCTTTAGAATTCTGTTGTGCCTAGATGAGACCACTTTTTTCGGAAATAGTGTTCGCTCACTGTGAAATAATTGCGAAGCTGTTCATGGTTTTTATTGCTTTGACCTGTCAAGTGAATAATTTTTGATTTTGGACAGTAGACGACGCGATAGCCTTTGCTGCGTGCGTTAAGCGAGTAATCCGTTTCTTCAAAATAAAAAAAGTAATTTTCATCAAAGAGCCCGAGTGTGTCAAGGAGTGAACGGCGAATCAGATAGGCTGCCCCGCACACGCTGAAACAATCTTCCACCTCTTCGTATTTTCCGGGGGCATCGACTTCCATAAATCCTCTTGGCGCGTGATTTTGATACGTTCCGACAATGCCTGCCCCCGTGATCAATCCTTTTTGATTCACCATTTTGGGGCCAACCACCGCAATTTTAGAGTCTGTGTTCATGCACTCCAATAATGGGGATAGCCAGCCTTGTGTGACGATTACGTCGCTGTTAAGCAACAGAATAAAAGGGCTTTGACCTGCGCGAATGCCTTGATTGCATGCAACTGCATACCCGGTGTTGCGCGAATTGGCAATGACATTCAAATGGCTGCAATCGATTCGCGCCAAGCGTTCTACAGAGCCGTCTGTACTTCCGTTGTCAACGATATAGATGTGGTGCGGCTCATCGGTATGTTTGTGAATGCTCTCAAGGCATGTGAGGAGCAGTTTTTTTGTGTTGTAATTCACAATCACGATATCCACAATAGAGTTCACAAGAGACATGCTCCTTTCGATGAATGTTCCATGTCACAGTTCGCAGTGAGATGTATCCCCAAGAATCAGATGAATCCACGCAGGTTCACTTGTGCTTTTTGTTTTATGGATGACCGTCTCGCGGCCGATCAGAGAGCGAGAGAGGCGGATGGGACCTTCGATGTGGCAGCGATCAAGGAGAATGCTGTTTGTCAATTCGACGCGGCGGAGGACCGCTTCATGGCCAATGGTTGTATAAGGGCCAATGACGGCGTCTTCTATGGTTGCGTCGCGGCCAATCGCCACGGGTCCGATCAAGATGCTGTGTGCGATTTGCGCTCCGCGTTCGATTCGCACATTCCCGATAACCAGTGAAAAGGGGTCTGTGTAGCCAGACAGGCACGGTGTTTGGTCGTGAAGCAAAAGTCGATTGGCTTCAAGCAAGTCATCGGGTCTCCCAGTATCCTTCCACCACCCTGGATGGATTTGAAAAATGACTTCTTCGCCGTGTGCGACGAGCCACTGCAAAGCATCTGTAATCTCTAATTCGCCGCGTGCAGAGGGGACGATGGATGCGATGGCGTCGTGAATGCGGGGAGAAAACGCGTAGATTCCGGTGAGCGCCAAATCGCTGATGAAGGACGTGGGTTTTTCGACGAGTTGCACGATGCGCTTGTTCTCGACCTGCACCACACCGTAGTGCTCCGGGTCTTTGACCCGACTCACAAGTACGGCTGCAACCGGGTTTGCGGATCGAAAGTGCTCGACAAAACTGCGAATGCCTTGATCGAGCAATGTGTCGCCAAGAATCATGACAAAGGGCTGGTCTTGCAAAAAGGATGACGCCGTTTTTACAGCGTGAGCCAAACCAAGAGGACTCTGCTGTGGAATATAGGTGATTTGAACGCCTAGTTCGTGGCCGTTCTTTACGTGTTCTTTTACATGTCGCGCATTTTCACCAACCACGATTCCCAAATCGGTGATGCCCGCCTGACGCAAATTTTCAATGGCGTAGATCAAAATTGGTTTGTTTGCAACAGGCAAAAGTTGTTTCGGGCCCGAGTAGGTCAATGGACGCAGACGTGTGCCTGTTCCACCAGAAAGCAGCAGTCCTTTCAATTTATACATCTCCTTGAAGACGGGAGAATTCAACTGTTTTTTAGACAAAGGGGAACCGTCTTGACGTATGGTATGGCGAGTCAGGTGTACGGGTATAGACGTTTAGTGGAGGCATTACACACATTTTTGGGGGGTGGCGTCTCAGGAGGGATTCGAACCCCCGACCCACAGCTTAGAAGGCTGTTGCTCTATCCAACTGAGCTACTGAGACATGATCGTAAAGTGGCCATAGTTTGTGGAGCAATCATGTTTAAGATACGCTAAAACAAAAAAAGATTCAAGCTGCGTGGGATTTGTGCCGGATTCTTGTTGTTCGCAGATCTTCATGTTAGATTGAGAATACCTTGTCAATCGTTTGGGCGAGAAGGGGAGTGCCTTCGTGATTCGTCGCGAGTTTGAATGGGAGTGCGAGGATACTACGCTTCGCGGTTTTCGATTTGAGCCTGATGGGAGGCAACCCAAAGCGTCTGTGCTGATCGTTCATGGCATGGGCGAATCCTCTGAACGCTATCTTCGATTTGCAAGTGGACTTACAGACTCTCTTTACGCGGGTGTCGCGTATGACCTGCGCGGGCACGGCCGTACAGCGCGCAGTGTCGATGAATTGGGCAATATGGGAAATGGCGGCTTTGAAACAGCCTATAAAGATCTACAGTGTATCGCGTCAGAAATGAAGCGTTCAAATCCGGAACTTCCGATCTTTTTGTTCGCGCACTCCATGGGATCGATGTTGGCAAAAGGCGCGCTTTATCGCGACCCGTCACTTTTTCAAGCGGTCATTTTGTCGGGGACGACAGGACCGCCCAGAGCACTCCTGCATCTTGGCAAACAGATTGCCAAGCGCGAGATCAAGCGCCACGGCCATCTTTATCAAAGCGCCGTTTTGGAAAAGTTGTCGTTTGGAAGCTACAATCGCCCATTTCGTCCCAATCGCACGGGGTATGACTGGCTGTCGCGTGATCGCGATGAGGTTGATCACTATGTAGCTGATCCCTTGTGTGGAAAGATCCTTTGCGCAGGGTCATTTTACGCTATGCTGTTGTGGATCTTAGAGACGCACACCCCCGAAAATCTTGTGAAAATCCCGAAAGACTTACCGATCCTTGTAATTTCAGGCGACAGGGATCCTGTGGGTGAGATGGGAAAAGGAATCATGCAGTTAGAACGGCTCTACCGTCGCTATGGGCTTAGGGGCGTAGAAATGCGCCTGTATAAAGATGCGCGGCACGAACTTCTCCATGAACTCAATCGTGATCAGGTCATGATGGATATCGTGGAGTGGATGGATCAAAAATGCCAGTTACACTTGTCTAAATAAATACAGTTTGTGGTTTTGCCATGGAATGTGGGAGGTTATTGGATTGGGTAAGGTGCGTCAAACGATTGCGATTGCACTCAGTGTCGTCATCGTGGCAGCAGGAAGTATTGTAGCACTTGCAGAAACAGGTAAACCTCAAACCTCCTCGCGGGGTACGTCTTCGCTCATCACCAACACAGAGAACTACCGCGTCTCGCAGGTTCCCTTAGCGGCGCCTTCGGCTGAACTGATTGATGCGACAACCGGACAGATCCTCTATGCGAAGCAGGCGGCAACGAAGCGCTATCCAGCGAGTATCGTCAAATTGATGACGTCGCTGATCGCGCTTGAGCAAGTGACAAAAGGACAGCTTACCTTGCATTCCATCATTCCTGTAAGTCAAGCGGCATACAAGGTGGCGCAGACACCAGGCCTGTCTGTCGCGTATCTCGATCCGTCGCAACGCATCTCGCTGCAAAGGATGCTGGAACTTATGTACGTTGTTTCAGCGGATGACGCTGCGGTCGCCATCGCTGACGCGATCGGCGGAAGTGAGTCTGCATTCGCCCAGATGATGAACCGTGAAGCGGCAAAGCTGCAGATGGTACACACTCACTACACAAACGCGTCTGGATTACAGAATCCAAAACAGGTTACAACTGCGCATGATATTGGCATTCTCGCTCGTTATTTGATAACAAAATATCCAGTCGTATTAAAATATGCGTCGATGCCAGGAATGTACATTTCCCCAGGAAATTATGGTCACACGTATGACCAACTGCTCGGTCAATATCAGGGACTCAATGGCTTGAAGACCGGATCGACGTCCCAGGCGGGGTACTGTTTTGTCGGCACAGCCGTCCGCAATGGGCACCACTTGATCAGCATTGTGCTTGATGACTCGTCTTTTTCGAATACATTCCAGGATACGGCGGCGTTGCTTGACTATGGCTTCCAGAACTTTCATCGCCTGTCACTGATGCCCGCAAATACGCCACTCGCACAGACGGTCTCTGTGTCTGGAGGCGCTGACCAAACGCTTTCCGTTGTCACTCATCAACCCATCACGGCGCTTGCCATGCGTCACGACAAGGTTTCGCTTCAACTCTCGACGCTGACGCAAAAAGCGCCTATCGTAAAAGGGCAGCAAGTAGGGGATGCGCTTGTGATTGTCAATCACACAGTTGTTTCCAAGGTTCCTGTCTATGCGGCGCAGGATGATCCAAAAGCATCTTTCTTGACGGAAGCGTGGAGAAATTTGCTGCGCTCAGCACACCAAGGATCGCGCAAGATTGTCGATGCAATCGTTCGCAAGGCGCAACATCTCATCGGGTAATCGGGGGATAATTAGATGGAGACCGGCAATCCCATGGATGCATGGCTCGGACTCTTTTATCATGTGGCGGAAAAGCACATTCTCGTCATTGGCGGCGGACGTGTGGCGGAGCGGCGCGTCAGAAAATTGGTAGATCTTGGCGCTGTCCCTGAACTTGTCAGCCCCAATCTGTCAGCAGGTCTATACCAGTTGTGGCAGGCCGGCCATATTGTATGGAGGATGCAACGCTTTTCCCCAAGTGATTTGCACAGCGAAATTGACCTGGTCGTAATCGCCACATCCGAGCAATCGGTGAATGATCATATCTCTGCACAGGCGAGAGCGCTCGGTGTTTTGTGCGCGCGCGCAGATGAGCCACTGCGAGGGGATATCATTTTTCCAGCCTCCATGCGTGCGGGAATGATTCGTATTGAGGTGTCGACCTCAGGAGCGAGTCCAGCTTTGGCTGCAGGAATTTGCGACTGGTTGCGACAGGAGTTGCCAAAGAGCATCGTGTCGCTCGCGGAGTGGCAACGAGACGTCCGCGAGATTTTGTCGCGCAAAGGTGTCGCTCCCGGACCGATCTTGAGACGTTTTTCCACGCCAGAGTGGATTCGCGCCTTTGCGTCAGACCGGGTTTTTCTAGAGCGAGAAATTTGCGCCGTTGAACAGACCTACGAGTTAAGCTTGCCGCGACCGCCAATTTGAGCATCATCTGCGCATAAAGTCCCAGCGCTTGCGTCGCTCTTCACGGCGCAGACGTGCATGTTCGAGCGTTGAATGCCATAACGTATAGGCAAGCGCTGCGAGGCATAGGATGAAAGCGAGCTTAAAGAGGATGGACAATACAGCGCCAAGAAGTATGATGCCAGTCCAGATGAGAAAGACAAATGCGACTGCGCGCACGATAAGTGACATTTCGCCACCTCCATACCATGGTATACGAAAAATCTCGGAAATGGTTTCACGTGTGAAACGGGAAATGTCTGGTTGGTTTGCTTTTAGAGAAAATGAAAATGTTGTGGAGGGTGCGCATCTATGGAACCCATCGACGCACGCACAGTTTTTGCCGGAATGAAAACGCAGTTTGACCCCCATGCGGCCAAAGGGGTAAACGCGAAAATTGTCTATGAGTTGTCGGGATCCGACGCGACGATGTGGACACTAAGCGTTCAGGATGGCGTGCTTGATGTTCGTGAGGGCAAGGATGAGGGACGCGTTCAGGCTGTTGTGCGGATGAGTTCTGACGATTTTGTGAAGGTTGCATTGGGAAAGGCGAATCCGATGACCCTGTTTATGACTGGAAAACTCAAAATTGATGGCGATCCATTTATGGCACAAAAGTTTCAATCCTTTTTCAAAAAGCCGGATCATGTCTAAACGTGTGAGTCAATGGTGAAGGCATTCCTTGGAATGCCTTCGCAAAGCGACTGTTTTTACGCCTGCACATCCTCACTTGGTGCCACGAGATCGTTGCGAAGAATCGGTGCGCCTGCCGGAAAGTTCTGATCGACGACACCTCCACCTTCATCCATCATGCGATGGATTCCTTCTTCAATATCCTCGTGAACATCCTGTGTATACACGTCATGAAACGTGGTCTTGGGAGTTGCCTGTTCGTTTTGCACGGACGTTCCCCTTCCGGTTCATGTGGTATAATCTAGAGGTCGTATTCGCAGCATCTCCTCTACACGTTAGCATGTTGAATGTGACAGCCAATTATGTAGAGGATGTGATCCGCAGCGTTTGCGCGCTCTGATTAACCATAAAGCGAGGGTTCAATGGCGATGACTCATAATGACCCGTTTCACGCAAAGCAAAAGCTTCAAGTTGGTGGAAAATCACTGACCTATTTTCGGTTGGAAGCACTTGTTGAACAAGGTGTTGCTGATATAAAACGTTTGCCCTTTTCTATGAAAGTTTTACTGGAGAGCGTCTTGCGCAAGTATGATGGATACGTCATTACAGAAGATCACATTCGGCAATTGGCCAATTGGAATGCTAAAAGTCCTGATGAAAGCAAAGAAGTGCCTTTTATGCCTGCGCGAATTCTCTTGCAAGATTTTACGGGCGTCCCTGTCGTCGTCGATCTTGCAGCGTTGCGTCAGGCGATGCATCGCCTCGGTGGAGATCCAAAAAAAATTAACCCGCTCGTGCCGGTTGACTTGGTCATTGACCACTCCGTTCAGGTAGACAGCTTTGGCAATGCGCAGGCGCTTGAAACGAATGAGGATCTTGAGTTTCAGCGTAATGAAGAGCGGTATAAATTTCTCCACTGGGCTACGAAGGCCTTTCAAAATTTCCGCGCGGTACCTCCATCCACAGGCATTGTTCATCAGGTCAATCTTGAATACCTCGCGTCTGTCGTGCAAGTTCGTGAAGAAAATGGTGAATGGGTTGCCTTCCCGGATTCATTGGTCGGCACGGATTCGCATACAACCATGATCAACGGGCTCGGTGTTTTGGGCTGGGGGGTCGGCGGGATTGAGGCGGAAGCCGGGATGCTTGGTCAACCTCTCTATTTTGTGACGCCGCACGTGGTGGGTTTCAAACTGACTGGAAAGCTTCCTGAAGGCTCGACGGCGACTGACTTAGCGCTCACGGTAACGAATATTCTGCGCAAAAAAGGGGTCGTCGGCAAGTTTGTCGAGTATTTTGGGCCGGGTCTCAGTTCGATGACGCTTGCCGATCGCGCCACCATTGCAAACATGGCGCCAGAATACGGAGCAACGATGGGCTTTTTCCCTGTCGACGCGGAGACGCTTTCTTACTTGCGCGCCACGGGTCGGAGTGAAGAATTGATCGAAACGGTTGAAGTGTATACCAAAGCACAGGGCCTTTTCAGAACAGATGACATGGAGGATCCGATTTTTTCGGACGTGGTTGAACTCGACCTCTCCACAGTCGTCCCTTCGCTCGCAGGTCCAAAGCGTCCGCAGGATCGCGTGGAACTGACGGCAATCAAGCAACAGTTTGAAGAGATTCTGCACAAACCGGTAAAAGAGGGCGGTTTTGGTGTCACGCCGGAAAAAGCGGGCGAATCTTTCGATGTTTTACTTGCAGATGGGCAAACCGCGACGCTGCGGGCGGGCTCGCTTGTGATTGCAGCGATTACCAGCTGTACCAACACCTCGAACCCATCGGTCATGATTGCGGCAGGGATTCTCGCCAAAAACGCGGTGGAAAAGGGACTGCGCCGCCAACCGCACGTGAAAACGAGTCTCGGTCCTGGCTCGCGCGTCGTGACGCAGTATTTGGAGGATGGCGGCTATATGCCGTACCTTGAGACGCTTGGTTTCCAGGTTGTCGGCTACGGATGTACGACGTGCATCGGCAACAGCGGCCCGCTCAACCCGGAGATTGAGGCTGCGATCCGCGACCATGAGTTGACGGTGGGTGCGGTGCTCTCTGGCAATCGCAACTTTGAAGGGCGTATCCATCCGCTCGTCAAGGCAAACTATCTCGCGTCGCCACCGCTTGTCGTGGCGTATGCCCTCACGGGACGGCTAGACATCGACATGACAAGAGATCCGCTCGGGCTCGATCAGAACGGGGAGCCCGTCTACCTCAAAGATATTTGGCCGTCCTCACGCGAGGTGGAAGACGCGATTGCAAAACTCGTCACGCCAGAAGTCTTTAGAGCGAAATACAAAAATGTGCTGCAAAACAATCCGCGGTTTAATGCATTGCCAAGCCCGACGGGTGAGCGTTATAGCTTTGAAGATGAATCTACGTACATTCAGGAGCCGCCATTCTTTGAAAACTTGGAGCATGCGGAACTTGAAATAAAGCCGATTGAAAAAGCGCGCATTCTTGCCCTGCTCGGCGACAGTGTCACGACGGACCACATCTCACCGGCCGGAGCGATTAACCCGAAAAGTCCGGCGGGTCTATTTTTGCAAGAAAAAGGCGTGGAGATCAGAAACTTTAACTCGTATGGCTCGCGTCGCGGAAATCACGAGGTCATGATGCGCGGGACGTTTGCGAATGTGCGAATTCGCAATGAGATGATTCCGGGAACGGAAGGCGGATTTACGGAGTATTTGCCTACGGGTGAAACGCTTTCCATCTATGACGCTGCGATGAACTATCAGAGAGAAAACCAACCCACCGTCATTTTCGCGGGAAAAGAGTACGGTACGGGAAGTTCGCGGGACTGGGCGGCCAAAGGAACCTATCTTCTTGGCGTGAAGGCGGTCATCGCGGAGAGCTTTGAGCGAATTCACCGCAGCAACCTCGTTGGTATGGGGGTCCTCCCAATTCAGTTGGATGAGGGAATGTCGTGGAAATCGCTTGGACTGACAGGGAAAGAGTACATCGAAATTCAAGGTCTCGATGATCACGTGAAGCCACAACAACGCGTGACGTTAAGGGTAACTGCGCCAGACAGCAGCGTTCAGGTGGTAAACGCGACCGTGCGTCTGGATAGCCCGATCGAGATCGATTACTATCGCAACGGCGGAATTTTGCAAATGGTACTTCGCAACTTGCTGAAATAAGCTTGAGGAACCTTTTAGTATTTGAAAAGGGACTGTCCCAAAGTCATCCAGGATGACTTTGGGTACAGTCCCTTTTCGGTAAAGTTTTGAGATCACCAACTGCGGACTTGATCGTTGCAGACGGTGTTGCTGAGTGTCTCGCACCGTCTGCAACGCATCTTTTATGCATGTTCATTTCAGTGATGTGCACCGCTTAGTGTGAGATCCTGGATGGATAAAAGGGTTGCTGGACTCGTTGCGCCGCGCGCCGTTTCCAGAATGACATGATCACCTGGCTGTACAAACGGGACAACGGTCGGATCAAGTGATTGTGATGCGCGATAGGCCTTACCGTTTACGAGAAACAACCAGTACTCTTTGACGGTTGATGCGTTTGCGCCGCTCGATTGAAGAAGTGTCGCAACACGTGTTACAACACCGGATGTTTTGACGGTCGTTGATGCCAATTGCGGATTGGTTTGACCATTTCCTGCGAGATAGGCCTGCCAAGATGACAATGCGTCAATCAAATTGGAAGCGATAACGGGTTGCGCGACATTTTTGGGATCAACAATGGCAACCTGTTGAACAATCCCTGATTGGTTGACGACAGGGGCGACATAGGCGAGTGATCCTGCGACATTGTACAAAAGCGCACGACCGGAACTGAGCGTGCTGTTGAGCGTTGAACCGTTGATGCGCTGTGAAATGGCGAGATCGTTTTGCAGGCCGGTAAATGGCGTGAAGGTTACCGCGTTTGTCTCGGCGTCGACCAGAATGATTCCGGACAGTGAATTGTCGCCAGGGTTCGGTGAGGTCATGGGAATTTCCCAGCCGAGTCCACCGTTTCCAAGAAGCACGTTGTACGGGGTTGCGTGCACAGGCTGTGTCGCGAGTTGGTGTGTAAATGTCGACGCGATAAGCCCTGCGCGATCCCAGCCAAAACGCGCCGCTTCACTCTGGGCAAAGTTTGGTCCAACAACTTGGCTCACCCATGCTGGTTGCGTCCCCAAAGCGTAGTAGGTGATGTGTCCGCTTGTCGGGTCAACCAGGGCAGAGCCTACGAGCACGCGCGTCACGAGGCTGCCAAGACCGGGAGCTGGTGCATAGAGAGAGGTGACCCAGTAGCCCTTTCCGGATGGGTCAATCTCCCAATCCGACGTTCCAATGATAAGGGTTGGGAAGTGTTGATAGAGCAGGCGTCCCAAATTCCACGAAAAACCGGCTGAAGGTGTAATGTTGATCTGTTCATTGAGCGACAGGATCGGTTTGGCGGATGGATTGTTTGCCTGCATCAAGACATAACCCGGCGTGCTGTGACGGGTGAGCCAGATAAGGCCATTGTTGTAGTCAAGCGGAGATGTCCAATAGAGCTGCCCCTGATAGCGTACGAGCGAAAGCCCGCGCTGTGAGACGTGGTACTGTGGGCCGAGCGTTCCAATCGCGTTTGCCATGACGAGACTTGCACTGTCTTTTTCCACGATCGGAACATCGCTGACCTGAATCGGTGGCAGTGTCGTTGTCGTTTTGGCTTTGACAAGACTCACCTGTTCGCCGTATGTAAGTCCTGCGGCGAGCGTGGTTGCAGCAGACGCGATAACGCCAGACAGAAGAAGCGCCACGGCCGTCCCCGTTACAAGGAGCGAAAGCGGTCCCAGTTTTTGCAGTGATCTGCGCGCATGATCATATGTCGCGCCCCATCCACCTGTCTGAGAGATGGGGCGCGGTCCGCGCGGTTTTCGATTCTGCATGAATGAAAAAACCAGAATGCCAAGGGTGAGCAGGCCTCCAAAGCTAAAAACAGTCAAGATGACCAACGCGAGGATGACGCCGATGACAAGCAATAGCGTGCGATTTTTCATCAGTCGCATAGCGGATCGCTCAATCAGGATGCGCACGCTGCGAACAAGCAGTGTTACAAGTAGAAAATAGAGCAGTGTCGGCACATTGATTGGAGGAAAGATCCCCGCAAAATAATCGATCACAGAAAGAAGGAGATCAACCCCGAGAAACCATCCCAGTGCGCGCAGGGGGATTTGCTTTGGACCCCATCCGAGAATCACCGCGAGCAAAAGGAGGGTTGGCGCAAAGAGGTAGACATACATGAAGGAGCAACTCCCCTGAGATTTTTCCAGCGCAAAATACAGTGCAAGTGTACCATTCCCGGTGCTATCCTGCTATCGGGGTGAGGTGAATCTATGAACTTATCGTGCAGAGACATGGGGAACGCGGTACAATCATGGTATACGAAATTTGCGCTAGGAGGTTTCTGCCGTGGCGAATCCATCCATTGAACTTCACGATATTCTTGTAAAACGAGATGGCCGCGTTATCTTGAACCTCCCCTCTTTAGAGATCGGGAAAGGGGAGCACTGGGCGATCCTTGGCGCGAATGGTTCAGGAAAAACGACACTGCTTCAAATGATCCTTGGGTACCTGTGGCCGACACAAGGAACGGTGCGGGTGCTTGGACACATCCTTGGGCGTTATGATGTTCGCGAGTTGCGCAAACAAATTGGCTTTGTATCCATGGCGATGACCGAGCGTTTTCTTGCTGCGGATACAGCAGAAACGATTGTGGCAACTGGAAAGACGGCTGCGGCGGGCAGCTATTTGCCACTCTCCGACGAGGATATGAAGCGTGCAGGCGAGTTGCTAGACAGTCTTTCGATGAAGCATCTGGCAAACCACCCTTTTCGCACGCTCTCGCAAGGTGAGCGGCAAAAGGTGATGATTGCGCGCGCGCTACACGCGGAACCCGAATTGCTCGTGCTCGATGAGCCGTGCACGGGCCTTGACTTTCCATCACGTGAATCACTTCTTGAAATGATTGAAGGCATCGCAACAACTGCGCATGCGCCACAGATTCTCTACGTGACGCACTATCCAAATGAACTTTTTCCTGCACTTACGCACGTTCTGATGTTAAAAGAGGGAACCTTGGTCGCAGCGGGAGAAAAGATTTCGTCACTGACTGCGGGGAATCTCTCAGAGGCATTTTCACTTCCGATTCAGCTTACATGGGAAGACGGTGTGCCAAACGCCAGAAGGAAAAAGGCGGCGAATGCGATTGATTGAGGTCGTGGCAGGTCGCGCAGGCGTCGGCAAGACACGTGAGCTGTTGTCTCGCATCACGGAATGTTGCCAATCCGATCCGTTGGGTGAGCCGCTCATCCTGATCGTGCCCGACCAATATGCGTTTACCGCAGAGAAATTGCTCCTGCAAATGAGTTCAGGCGGCGCGATCACGCGTGTTTCCGTTGAAACCTTTACAAGGCTTGCCCACCGCGCCAAACAGCTTCTCGGTAAGGCAGACATGCCGCTCGTGCGCAGTCCGGGACGACACGCGTTGATTGCCGCTGCATACGAGATTGCGTATCCATCCCTGACGCGATTGCGCAGGGCCAATCCGACACCGCAGTTTCTCACGCGCATTGGCAAACTGATCGAGGAGTGTCAGACGAGTCTTGTCGATGAAGACGGCGTGAAGCGCATCGCTCTTTTTGAGCAGGTTGAACTGCGCGACAAGCTGGCAGATGCGCTGCAAATCCTCAACGTGTACCGGCAGTTGATTGCAGGCAAGATGACGGACCGCCATGACCTGTTGCCGCTGTTGGCAGAAGGAATCAAGCGGCGGCTCTTGCTCACAGGGACGGTTTTTTTAGATGGATTCCTGGGATACACACCGCAGGAGTTTGCGGTTCTTGAGCAGTTGTGTGAAAGTGCGGCGAATTTGACGCTCACCTATTCAGGTCCCGCGTCACTCCTTACGGTGCGTCAGAGTTCGAGCGAGCATTCACGGCTTGCGCAGGCAAAAGAGACGGGCGAGCGTCTTTTTCAATTCTTGTCCCGCTTTTCAGAGTGTGAAGCGCGAGTCGTGAATTTGGATGAAATCGCGCATGATCCCCCTCGGTTTTTGCAATCGCCTGTATTGAAACGTCTCGAAGCGGTTGCCGCAGGCGATCTTCGTCCGTTGTCCTTGTCTGTAGCTCCTTTGCATACAGGCACTCCTCTCGCGATTACACAGGCGCCGCATCGGCGCGCCGAGGTCGAAGATGTGCTGTCACGGATCCTGTTTTTGCGCGAGAAGGAATGCTTATCATGGTCTGATTTTATGGTGATCACAACGAATCCGCGCGACTATGAGGCGCTTTTGTCCGCGCATCTAGAGGAGGCGAGAATCCCTTATTTCTTGGATCGTCGCCGTCCCTTGCTTCATCACCCGCTCGCTCGCGCCATTCTCTCTCTTTTGTCTATCCAACTGGATGCTTTGGCGAGTCGCGCGCTTGTGGGGCTTTTAAAAACGGATCTGTTGCCATTTACACGCGACGAAGTCGATTTGTTTGAGAATGACTGGATTGAATCGGGTGTCACGGTGCTCGATTGGTTCAAAGATGAGCGAGAAACGTCACGCAGGCGTGGACGGATGGAAACCTTAAAGCGCAGCCTCGCACGTTTTGTCGCAAACACTGCCTGCGTGCACGCGCAGGATCTGGTCGAACACGTGGATCAGTTTATGCAAGAGATGCGTGTCTTTGATCGCCTCGCAAAACGTACGGAGGATGACCGTGCGGCGGGAAAGCGTCTTGATGCACAGTTTCACGAACAGGCGGCAATTGAGATCGCGCAGCTGTTTGAAGATCTCGTATACGCGTTTGGCGATAGCGCAAAACCTCTGACTGCGTGGGAAAAACTCATGCGCACCGCACTTGCGACAGTCCACGCGGGAAGTGTGCCGCCACAGGCAGAGACGCTGATCATCACGGACCCGAGTCGTCTGCGCGGCAATGAGGCAAGGCACGTCTTTGTGCTCGGTTGTGACGACGCGAATTTTCCTCCGGTTCACCGCGAAGATGACGTGCTTAGCGATCGTGAGCGCGAATGGGTCCGTACCCTTGGCATACCTATCGGTCCGTCCGCCCTCAAGCGGCAATCGTTTGAGCGTGACCGATTTTATGCGCTCGCGACGCGCGCGACGGATTGTGTCGCCTTTTCATACGCAAAAAGCGACGAGCGCGGACGGATTCGAGGCCCTGGCGAGTACCTTCGCGAGATCAAGGAGATCTTGTGCGATGCTGTGAGCGAACGCGATCTTTGCATAGAGCAAAGCGCAGCGCAGGTTGATGAGACAGTGCGCTTTCACTCGCCTGCAGCAATGGCGCGCCAGGCGCTTATGTGGATGCAGCACAAAAATCAGCGTGCGCTCGGAGAGGAAGTGGAGGCAGCGCTTCAGCAGATGGGGTATGCTGGTCTGATGCTCGATCTTACCAATCCCCGCGCTGCAACGAGTGAGCAACTTACACGTGAAATGGCTAACAGGCTCTACGGAACATCACTCTATGTGAGCGTCTCGCGGCTTGAGCGCTTTGCCGCATGCGCATTCGCCCATTTTGCAAGTGATGGGTTAAAGCTTAGGCCGCGCCGGACAGTGGATGTCGACGCCCTTTTGAAAGGACAGTTTTTGCACGAGGTGCTTCATCTTTACACGACATGGCAAAAGGCGCAGGATCCGTTTCCGGACTTCGATCAGGCACGCCTAAAAATGGAGGAGATCATCGACGCGCAATTGGACCTGCATTTTCCATCGCCAGACGTCGCGCGCGCAGCGTCCCGTCTTAACCGCCGCCAATTGCGGGCGCGCCTTTTGCGAACACACGCTGCGCTCTATGAGCACGATGTGCGCAGTGCGTACAAGACAGCTGAGACGGAAGTTTTGTTTGATGAAGGTGCGACACTGCCTCCTATCGCAATTCGCCTAGGCGGCGATGATCTCCTGAAAATTCGCGGGCGAATTGATCGCATTGATGTGGCATTTCTCGGTGAGCAGATGTATTTTCGCGTGATTGACTATAAAAGCAGGCCGCGCGCCGTCGATCTTTTACGCATATACCTTGGTTTGTCTCTCCAGTTGCCTGTGTACGCACACGTGGTCGAAAAGGCGAGTCAGGCGCTCTTTCACGCGCCGAGCCAGTTTGCGGGAATGTACTATGTGCCAGTGTACGACCCGCTCTCGGAGTTGAAACGAGATGAAGATAAAGCGACATCGCTGCGCAAACCCATCCGGTTTCGCGGTCTTGGCCTTGCGAATCGCGATGTGCTGCAACTGCTCGATCGCAGGATGCCTGCAGAAAAGGATTTGTTTTCGCAAATGTTGACGACGCGAGGGATCCACGCAAACGCCATGGTGGTCGATGCAGAGGTGTGGCATGCGTTGCGCGAGCACACGTTGAAAAAAGCCTCAGAGCTAGCGCGAGAGATGATCGAAGGCGTGACGGCAGCCGAACCTTATCAGCTAAAGAAAGAGCGCGCGTGCCACATGTGTGATCTTCAAAGCGTTTGTCAGTTCGAGGGACGCTTTGACGGGCGCCAATTGCGTGTGATGCGAGCGATGCCAAAGGCTTATGTGGTGGCGCAATTGCGACGCTCAGAGAATGATGGCAAGGAGGGGCCGCGATGAGCCAGACGTCTTGGTCGATGATGCAGCGGGAGGCGATTGATGCGCGCAGCGGTCCAATTCTCGTGTCTGCAGGCGCAGGATCAGGCAAGACGAGCGTGTTAGTCGAGCGCGTTCTTACACGCGTGCTTGATGAGGGACTTGATCTTGACCGCCTGCTGATTGTGACGTTTACGGAGGCCGCGGCGCTTGAGATGAAAGAGCGCATCAAACACGCCATTCTTGCACGCATTGCGCAGGGAGACACATCTGCGCGCCTGCGACAAAACCTCGCTCTTTTACCGCAGGCAACCATCTCGACACTGCACAGTTTTTGCATGAACGTGATCCGGCGCGGTGTGCTTGATCTGCCGATTGATCCAGGCGTTTCTGTATTGGAGCCGGCAGCCGCAGCGATCCTTTCGCATCAGGCCCTTGATGAGGTGCTGGCGAGCGCCTATCAGGAGGATGATCCTGATTTTTGGGCATTTGTCGACGCTTACGGCGACGATCGGTCGGAGCGCTCTGTGCGCGACGTCATTCTATCCATCCATCAGTTTGCAAAAAGCCAGCCGCACCCTGCAGCGTGGCTCACGCAGGTCGCACAGCACCTGCAGCAGGACGCTTTGTGTTCGACACTGCGCGATGTTCACTTTATTGGCGCGTATCAAAAAATGCTCCTGCAACGCTTGGATGAGGTGCTTATTCACTACCAGCGCATCGCGTCTGAACTCTCTTTTACAAACGGGCCTGACGCGTACCGGCAGTATTTTGAAGAGCGCATTCAGCGGGTTCATGCTGTAAAACAGCGCGTCCTATCCATTGCGTGGGATGGGACGGAAGGGGATGGGCTCAGTCGATTCCCCTCGGTAAAAGATGCAGATGCAATCAAAGAGCGTGTGAATGAGATGCGCAAGCAACCGGATGATCGCTTCAAAGAAGTGCTTAAGGAATTAAAAACCAAGCCCGCAGTCTACCTTGAAGAGTTGCGCGCGGCGGCGCCGCTTCTTGCGCGTGCAGTCGCGCTTGTCCTTTCTTTTGAAAAGGTGTATCAAGAAAAAAAGCGGATGCGCGGGGTGGTCGATTTTTCCGATCTGGAACATTTTGCGCATCAGGCGCTGCGCGACGAGATGGATGGGCCGACAGCGCTCGCTCGTGCTTTTCAAGAACAGTTTGCGGAAATCATCGTCGATGAGTATCAGGATACGAGCCCGATTCAAGATGCGGTGCTCACGGCCGTGGCGCGTACGGGGGAAGCAAACGTATTTCAAGTTGGCGATGTCAAGCAGAGCATTTATCGTTTTCGCATGGCAGAACCGATGTTGTTTTTGCAAAAAATGCAGCGCACAGATCAAGACGGTGGCAAACGCATTTTGCTTACGGAGAATTTCCGCAGTCGCGATTCTGTGATCGTAGCGGTCAACGGGCTGTTTAGCATGATCATGACACGCGAGTTCGGCGGTCTCTCTTATCGAGAAGAGGGCGTGATGAAACCTGCGGCAGAGTATAAAAGCGACCCGGACGCGCTGTCTGCCCCCGTGCAACTGCTCGTGATCAACCGCGCTTCACACCAGGATGAGCATGATGAAGAGGATGATCACGAAGCTTCGCCGGAAATGCGGGATGACGATTCTGACGTATTGGCAGGGCAGGCGGAGGAAGAGGAAGAAGTCGAGGCGAGCGAGACGGAGCGGGAAGCGCAGGCAATTGCACAGCACATCCGAGCACTTTTTCAGGCGGGGAAAAAGGTGTACCGCAAAGCGTTGTCTGAGTATACACCGCTTGCATACAGCGACATCGCGATTCTTTTGCGCGCGGCGCGCAATCAGGCGACGGTAATCTCGGAGGTGCTAAGAAACTACGGCATTCCTTGTGTATCCGATCAGGGGCCGAGTTTTTATGAAGGTGTCGAGATTCGCATCGCCATTGCGCTCCTGCAAATGATCGATAATCCGCGTCAAGACATTCCGCTGGCGGCCGTTTTGCGCTCGCGTATTTTCAGTTTTTCAACGACAGACCTCGCCGAGATTCGCGCTGGAAAGCGCGGCTGTTTTTTTGATGCGCTAGTGGAACATGGAAAGCTGGAGTCACCTCTAAAGCGGCGTATCGCATCCTTTTTTGAAACACTTGATACGTGGCGAACGGAGATCCGGTTGATGAGCCCAGGGGAGGCTGTGTCTTATCTGCTCGGGGCGAGCCGCTGGCTTTCGCTTTGTTCCGTCATGGAACGAGGGGCAGAACGCGTGGCCCGTTTGGAGACACTCTTGCATCAGGCACAGGCGTTTGACGAAACGCACGGTGGGGATTTTGCGGATTTTGTGAGCTACGTCGTGGCTCAGCACGAACAGTCGCAAGAAGACGCGCCTGCGCGCGCGCTTGAGACGCAAGATGCGGTGCAGATCATGACGATCCACAAAAGCAAGGGGCTGGAATTTCCCGTCGTGTTTGTCGCGCGGCTTGGGCAACGTTTTCGCCTGACGAGCAAACATGCGGGGATTGCCTTTCACCGCGAACTCGGATTAGGGCCGCGTTTTGTCGATCAGGAGCGGCGGGCGCGCGCTGACACACTTCTTGCACGGGTGATTCAGGAAGAAGAGCGTGTCGCGATGCTTACGGAGGAGTTGCGCGTGCTCTATGTGGCGATGACGCGCGCGCGCGAACAGCTTTTCCTTGTAGGCACGGTCAACGATTTGGAAGTTGCGCAAAACGTGTGGAGTGACAAAGCGCGCGCAGAAGCGCCCGGCGACGCGCTGTCGTATTCAGATTTGACGCGGGCGCGCACGATGCTTGACTGGATTGCGCCGGTCGCTCTCAAGATGCAGGCGTATCGCGATGTGCCGATCGTGTGGGTGCCCTATCGCAAAGAGGATGTTGAGGCACCAGATGGACCTGTCGGCGCGGTGGGCGAGGTGCACCTTAGTGTGTCGCCGCATGGTGTGAAACGCGTCGCGCACGCGTCGCTTGTCGACTATGCACAGCGGACAAAGAGTGCGGTGCTCCCGGCGAAAGTGAGTGTTACTGAGTGGAAGCGAGCATGGGATGACGAGGATGCGGTGCGCGCGCCGGAGCGCCTCCCATCGCTTGCCACGCTTCGGCTAAGCCGTCAAAGGAATACGCCGTCTCGCGAGAGCGGACTTGCGCGCGGGACGTTTGTCCACGCAATCTTTCAGCAGGTTGATCTGACGTTGCCGCTGCACATGCCTGAGGTGTTGCGTGATGAGGTGAGTCGCTTGCGCGCGGCGGGATGGGTCGATCCGCTTTCAGACGAGGACATTCCTTACGATGAATTGGTTTCCTTCTTCCAGTCCGAACTGGGGCAGCGTATTTTGCGCCACCCCGAACAGGTTCGTCGCGAGGTGTCATTTTTGATGTCAATCGAGCAGGATGCGGTGCGATATCGCGAAGGAGTAGACGATCCCGTGGAGCGGCTGCTGGCGCTGCCAGACGACCGCATGAAAAACGCGCGCGGCGGCACAGGTTTTGTTATGATGCAAGGGACGGTTGACGCGATTCTGCTTGAGGGCGGACAGGTATCAATCATTGATTATAAGACCGATCGCGGAAATGAGGATCTCGCAACGCTTGTCGCCCGCTATACGCGTCAAGTGAGCGCGTACGCCATTGCGCTTGAGCGCGCGTGGAAGCGTCCTGTCGCACAGGGTTGGCTCTATTTTACGGCACGCAAAGAGGCGGTCTGCGTCTGGCCTGCGCAGACGAATCCATGACGAGGCTGTAATCTGGCATTTCGGAAAGGGACATACACATGAAAGAATCTGAGCTCGAACATCAATTGCAAAAACGCATTCTCATCATGGACGGCGCGATGGGAACGATGATTCAAAATTATAATTTGCACGAGGATGATTTTGGCGGTGCAGCGTATGACGGATGCAATGAATGGTTGAACCTGACGCGTCCGGATATTATTCGCGCCATTCACGACGCATACCTTGAGGCGGGCGCGGATCTGATTGAGACAAACACGTTTGGCGCGACATCGCTTGTCCTCGCGGAGTATGGTTTGGCGGATCGCGCGCGCGAGGTGAATCTCGCGGCGGCGCGCATCGCGCGCGAGGCGGCTGATGCAAAATCGACTCCGCAAAGGCCGCGCTTTGTCATTGGCGCGATGGGACCGACGACAAAGACGCTTTCGGTGACCGGGGGTACAACCTTTGACGCATTGACGGACACCTACGAACAACAGGCGCTCGCGCTGCTTGAGGGTGGCGTCGACGCGCTCCTCTTAGAAACGGCGCAGGACATGCTTAATGTCAAGGCGGGCGGAATCGGTATCCGGCGCGCATTCTCTCTGGCAAAGCGCGAGGTGCCCGTCATGATTTCGGGGACGATCGAGCCGATGGGTACGACCCTTGCCGGACAAAACATCGAGGCGTTTTATCTGTCCATTGAGCATGTCAAACCGCTTTCGGTCGGCCTGAATTGTGCGACGGGCCCTGAGTTTATGCGTGATCACCTGCGGACGCTTGCAGAGCTTGCAACCTCTTATGTCAGTTGCTATCCAAACGCCGGGTTGCCAGATGAGGATGGTCACTACCACGAGACGCCACAGGGTCTTGCCAAAAAAATGGCGGATTTTGCGCAACAGGGGTGGCTCAATATCGCGGGAGGATGCTGCGGCACGACACCTGATCATATTCGCGCGCTAAACGATGCCCTGTCTGCCTTGCCGCCGCGCGCCAAAAGGGATCATCATACACCTGGCATCTCCGGTATTGAGCCTGTGTATATCGAACCGGAGAATCGGCCGCTGCTTGTGGGAGAGCGTACAAACGTGATCGGTTCGCGTAAATTTAAAACGTTGATCGTCAGCGGCCGCTATGAAGACGCCAGTGAGGTTGCCCGGCAGCAGGTAAAAAAAGGGGCGCACATTATCGATGTGTGTCTGGCCGATCCGGATCGCGATGAAGTGGAGGACATGGAGCGCTTCCTGCAGTTTGTCTCGAAAAAGACCAAAGCCCCGCTCATGATTGATTCGACCGATCCGCGCGTGATGGACGTGGGGCTTAAATACTCCCAAGGCAAAGCGATTTTGAACTCCATCAACCTGGAGGACGGCTTGAAGCGCTTTGATGAGGTCGTTCCGCTCATCCACCGCTATGGTGCGGCAGTAGTCGTTGGCGTGATTGACGAAACGGGAATGGCAGTCACGCGGGAGCGAAAGCTTGAAGTCGCGCTGCGCTCCTATCAATTGCTGGTAAATGACTATGGTGTCCACCCAGAAGATATCATTTTTGATCCGCTGGTTTTTCCGGTGGGGACAGGGGATGTAAACTACCTTGGAGCGGCGCGTGAAACAATTGAAGGGATACGCCTGATCAAGGAGAAACTGCCGCAATGCCACACGATTCTTGGCATAAGCAACGTGTCATTCGGCCTGCCGCCTGCTGGTCGCGAGGTATTAAACGCGGTCTTTTTATATCACTGCACAAAGGCTGGTCTCGATTTTGCGATTGTAAACACAGAGAAGCTGGAGCGTTACGCATCCATTGAGCAAGAGGAGCGCGAACTGGCAGAACGGCTGATTTTTGATAATACAGAAGAAAATGTCGCACAGTTCACGGCTTTTTATCGGGAGAAAAAGACTGTCGCGCCCGTGGCGGTCGAGACGCTCCCTCTTGAAGAGCGACTCGCGCGCTACATTGTCGACGGCACAAAAGACGGTTTGACACGCGATTTGGAAGAAGCGCTGTTGACACAAGACCCCCTCTCGATCATCAATGGCCCGCTCATGAAGGGAATGGAAACCGTTGGACGCCTTTTTAACAACAATGAGTTGATTGTCGCAGAGGTGCTGCAAAGCGCTGAGGCGATGAAGGCGGCCGTTTCATTTCTTGAACCGTTCATGGAGCGCGCGGATTCGGCCGTCAAAGGCAAGATTCTGCTCGCTACTGTGAAAGGGGATGTTCACGACATCGGAAAAAACCTTGTCGAGATCATTCTTTCAAACAATGGGTATCACGTTGTGAATCTCGGAATCAAGGTGCCGCCTGAGACGCTGATCGAAGCGTTTCATCGAGAAAAGCCGGACGCGATCGGTCTCTCTGGATTGCTTGTCAAATCGGCGCAACAGATGGTGATCACGGCGCAGGACATGCAGCAGGCGGGGATTGATGTGCCGCTGCTTGTGGGTGGAGCCGCGCTCACGAAGAAGTTCACGGAGACGCGCATCGCGCCGGAGTACGGCGGATTGGTATTGTACGCAAAGGACGCGATGGATGGTCTTGATCTGGCAAATCGATTGAGCAGTGAGGAATTGCGCGAGTCTCTGATCACATCCCTGCGCAAGAGTGTAAAATCTGACGTGATGGGATCGAGTGCACAAGCGGCCGCGACACCGCAGCATCGCTCTGCGGTGTCGGTCATCTCGCGAGACGCGCCAGTCTTTACACCGCCTGATCTTCTTCGGCACGTTCTGCGCGACTATCCTGTCGCATTTCTCGAGCCTTATCTAAACTGGCAGATGCTTCTTGGCAAACACATGGGGTATCGCGGGAATGTTGAGAAGCGACTGCTTGAACGCGAACCAAAAATTGTAGAACTCAAAGCGATGATGGACGATCTGCTGGCTGAGGTGAAGCGAGATCACCTGATTACGGCCAACGCGGTGTATCAATTCTTTCCGGCACAGGCCGATGGGGATCGCATTCTCATCTTTGATCCAAAAGATCACACGAGGCTTCTCGAAACGTTTGATTTTCCGCGGCAGAAAGCAGATTTGCATCTTTGTCTCGCCGATTTTGTACGGCCGCGTGAGCAGGGCGTCATGGATTACGTCGCCTTTCTCACGGTGACGACCGGAGCGGGCATTCGCGCAGCGTCGACAGAGCTTCGCCAAAAGGGTGACTATTTGCGTTCGCACGCGATCCAAGCGCTCGCGCTTGAACTCGCAGAAGCGTTTGCTGAACGCTTGCATCACATGCTGCGCGACGGCTGGGGCTTTCCTGATCCGTCAGAACTTACAATGCGCGAACGCTTTATCGCGCGCTATCAGGGCATTCGCGTTTCGTTTGGTTACCCGGCGTGCCCGCGGCTTGACGATCAAGAAATCCTTTTTCGCCTTTTGCAACCCGAGGAGATTGGCGTTGAACTCACGGATGGGTTCATGATGGATCCGGAAGCGTCTGTTTCTGCCATGGTGTTTGCCCATCCCGAGGCGCGCTATTTTAATGTGGACATGGATGAGGATCAGATGTGAGTTGTTTTTTGATCCAATCAGACTGGGGGGATAACGATGAAAATCGGAGTGATGGGGGCAGGTGCTGTAGGCGGGTATTTTGGCGGATTACTCGCAAAATCTGGCGTAGATGTGCGCTTTCTCGTTCGTCCTGCGCGCGCAGCGCAACTGAAAAAAGAGGGATTCGCCGTGCGCAGTGTACACGGTGATTTTTCGATTGATCCAGTTGTCACCACATCCATTGCTGACATGGAAGATGTCGATATGCTTTTGCTTGCCGTAAAAAACTATCACTTGTCAGACGCGTTGCCTGATCTCATTGCGCTCACTCAAAAAGGTGTTGTCTTGTTGCCGCTGTTAAATGGCGTGAAGCATATGGATCTGCTGAAAAGCGTGATTGATCCGGGCCATCTGCTTGGCGGCTCATGCTATATCGAGGTGACACTTGATGGACGCGGGCATATCGTCCAGACAAGTGATATTCGCGATCTCGTGTTCGGTCCACTAAAAGAGGCGCTAAGCGTTCGCAAAGATCTCCCGGATCTGCTCATGCGTCTACAAGATGTGTTTACAAATGCCGGACTCCCAGGACTTTTGCATCAAGAGATCATGCGGGAGATGTGGAAAAAATATGTGTTTTTATGTGCCTTTAGCGGCGTAACCGCAAGCACGCGCGCGCCGATTGGCGTGACTGCTTCGACGCCTGCAACGCGCAGGCTCTATCAGGGGTTGGTCGAAGAATTGCTGGCTGTCGCCAAGGCGCGCGATATCGGCCTAGCAGAGCATATGGCTGATGTGATGATGAAGAGATTAGAGCAAATCGATCCGGCAATGACCTCTTCTTTGCACCGGGATTTAGAGAAAGGTTTGCCGCTTGAGATTGACAGCCTGCAGGGTGCGTTGATTGAAATGGCGAGTGAAAGCGGGATATCGACACCTTGGCATCAAGGGGTGTATGCTGTGCTCGCGCCGTATCGAGGCGGGGCGCTGAGCGCAAAGAAATAGGCGTGCCGCAACCCTTTTGCACCTATATACAAGCTCTCGCTGGAGAATTGCAGTTGGGAATCGACTGCCTGGGCACGGGCAGATCCATCTTCTACAATTCTCCTTTGAGCTTTTATTTCTTGAGTAGAAAGATGTTCCAACATGTGATAAGGTTGCGTAAAACAATAGTAGATATTCAGGTTAGCGCAAACGTTTGCACTGTCCTGTCTGGGATGCTGTCATCATTGCAGTAAAGAAGGGGTCAAACTAGGATGGATCACAGATTAAATTCAGCTGTCGCAAGGAAGCGCTTCCTTAAGCGTTTACAGCTTGGAGGGACAACGCTTTCGCTCGCGGTCATTACGCTTGTATCGGCGACCTGGGTGGCTCCACTGAGCAAAAACGCTTTCGCAAAACGTTTGCACGATCCCAGCCGTCACGCTGTCGCATTCCCGTGGTATAACCGTGTCTATAGCAATTCGTTTGACGCTTTTTATCGCAGTCCATTCAGTGCAGTTCCGACTGACTCAACGGTTGTTTTGCGCATTTCCGGTCCCAAAGCGATGACTGGAGCGTCGATTCTGCTTACCAATGTAAACGGTGTCGCGGGTGCGGCCGCGTCGATTAAAATGCGTCGCATGTCGGCGGCTGACTCTGCCCGCTTTGGAATCTCTCCAAAAGCGACAGCCGTTTATGAGGGAGTTATCCCAGCATCTGACTTGCGAACGCCAACGGTCGAATCGTACATGTTTCAGGTACAGGCAGGCCACTCTGTCGCTTATTACGGAAACAACGGAAATGGGTATGGCGGAACTGGCAGCGTCGCAACCGATCCGAATCTGCTGATCGGTTACGACTTGACGGTTTATGATCACACTTTCGTTACACCGACATGGCTTCGTCACGGCATCATCTATGAAATTTTTGTGGATCGCTTCAACAATGGAAATCCTGCGAATGACCCCAGTCCCACAAAAAATTTGGCCATTGGTCAAGGACCGCAAGGAGAAACCCTCGTACCTATTCAGTTTCACAAAAATTGGAACAGCACGCCGTATGATCCAAACATTGTTGTTAACGTCAACAGCAAGAATTTCTTAAAAGAATTAGCGCTGCGAGGAGACGGCAATTTTAGCACAGATTTTTTTGGCGGCGACCTGCGCGGCATCATTGATAAGCTTGGCTACTTGAAATCGCTCGGCGTCAATACACTCTATTTAACGCCGATTTTTCAATCCGAGTCTAATCACAAATACGATACAGGCAATTTTAAGATGATCGATCCGAGTTTTGGGACGTTAAAAACGTATGTGGCGCTCGCGTACGATGCGAAAAAATTGGGCATTCACCTCATCCTTGACGGTGTATTTGAAGATACGGGAAGCGACAGTCTTTATTTCAACAAGTTTGGGACGTACCCAGGTGTCGGCGCGTGGCAGAGCTACCTGAATCCTCGAAAAAAATCCCCTTATTCATCATGGTATGAGTGGTCGCCTGGCAACACGCCTCCCTACATTGGCTGGTCGGGTGTCGACACATTGCCGCAAACCAACACACAGAATAAGTCGTACCAAAACTTCATTTACGGCATGTATGATAAAGTGCATCCCAAAAACCCCGCAACGAATTCTGTGGCTGCGTATTGGCTTTCGCTTGGCGCCTCGGGCTGGCGGCTTGACTCTGCAAACAACAATAATTTCTCCGTCGCGTGGTGGACGGCGTTTCGCAAGGCTGTAAAAAAGGTTGATCCTAATGCCGCAATCATTGGCGAGGATTGGAACAATCCAACCAATGACGGCGGTGTCGACTGGATGACTGGAACGACGTGGGACAGCACGATGAACTATCCATTTCGAAATGCCGTGATCTCCTTTTTCCGCGGCAACTACAATGATGGATCGGTTCAGAATTACGCAATGGGCGCGAGCCAGTTTAACGCGACGATGATGCAGATGTTGCAAACATACCCGACGCCCGCGATGTACGCAGAGATGAACCTGCTCAGCTCACAGGACGTGGAACGCATCCTGACCATTCTTGAAGGGGCACCCAATGACAGTCAACTCAGCGCCTATGCACAGGCGACGTGGAAGCCCACCCTTGCGCAAGAGGCCACGGGTGTGAAAAAGCTTGAGCTGGTGACTGATTTTCAGTATGGGTTTGTCGGGGTGCCGTCCATTTATTATGGAGATGAAGCGGGTATGATTGGATTCAAAGATCCACTTGATCGCGGGACGTACCCGTGGGGACATGCGAATGCGTTGCTTCTAGCGCATTACAGGCTGCTTGGGGCGATTCGAAACGCGCACCCCGTATTGCAACAGGGCGCCTATGTTCCGCTTTACGCGCATCAAAACGTGATCGCCTTTGCGCGCACTGTGCGAAACGGTGTGGATGCGCTCGGCCATCGCGCCAAAAACGCGACAGCAATCATCGCGATCAATGACGGGACGGCTCGCACGATTCATCTGCGTTTGGCAGGAATCCTGCCAAACGGAACGGTTCTTCACGACGCGCTTTTGGGCGGGCGAACCTATACGGTTGCCGACGGACAACTGACGCTGACACTCGGGGCACTGCAGGGCGTTATGCTGTTCTAGTTGTTTTCGCGCTCGACCGTGTTCTGATTTGCGAACGTGCGCTTTGGCAGGGGCCCGAGGTACTGGTGAAAGTGACACTCGATGCGACCGTTGTAGAGTTTTCGGTTCTTGTCTGATTTTCGGCCAAATTTTCGCGGAAACTGAGGATCGGCCGCGATGACAAACCAGGACCAAGTGGGCGTGCGGCGCGCAGCTTGTCCCATCGCTTGATAAAGCGCATCCACCTCTTTGTCGCTGCCCATCCGCTCGCCGTAGGGTGGATTTGTCACAACGCACCCGTACTCTACATCGGGTGAAAATGCGCGGATGTCCATCGTTTCAAAGCGGATTGCAAAGAGGACGCCCGCTTTTTGCGCGTGCACCTCGGCGATCTTGCGCGCGCCGGGATCAATGTCCGAGGCGAGAATGTCAAGCGGTTGCCGAATTTGCCGATCGCGCGCTTCCTCGCGCGCCCGCACAAACGCTGCGTGATCGACAAATGAAAACGACTCTGCCGCAAACGTGCGCAAGCGACCGGGCGCCATGCACAGGCTTTTTAACGCGGCCTCAATGGCAATGGTTCCAGTCCCGCTCATCGGATCGGCAAAGGGACGGTGCGGCTCATAGCGGCTCAGGTCGACAAGCGCTGCGGCGAGCGTTTCTTTGAGGGGCGCCGGACCTGTCAGCGTGCGATAACCGCGCTTGTGAAGACCGTCACCCGACGTATCGATGGTGAGCAGCGCTTCGTCTTTGTGCAGGGCTATTTCAATGCGGCAGGTGTGACCCGTTTCGTCAAACCACGACTGGTGGTATGCGCTGGATAGTCTCTCGACGATCGCCTTTTTTACGATGGACTGGCAAGCAGGAACGCTGCTTAATTGTGATTTGACCGAGCGGCCATTGACAGGAAAGGCAGCGTCTTTTGGCAACCAATGCTCCCAGGGAAGGGCCTTGGTTCCTTCAAATAATTCGTCAAACGTCGTCGCGCGAAACATGCCTGCAACCAAAAGCACGCGATCGGCTGTGCGTAGCCACATGTTGCAACGCGCGATCGCGTCGTCGTCTCCAGCAAACATGATCCGTCCGTTTTCAACGAGTGTGGGCTCATAGCCAAGCCTCGTCAATTCCCGAGCAACGATGCTCTCAAGGCCGAGGGGGGCTGTCGCCATTAATTTCCAGGTGCCCAATGCTAAATCCTCCAGATGTTCATCGTTCGCAGTTTTATACGCGGGTATTGCGACGGATTGATCATATCACACCTGGATCTTTCAGGATGTAGCGATGAGATGCGGAAAGACAGTCAGGATGCCGTAGGTGCTGCCCATCGCGGTGATGATCAGGATGATCGTCCAGCCGACGGCGTTTCCAAAAAAGCGATTCGCGAGCGGTCCCATGATTTGGCGGTCGTTTACAAGCAAAATGAGAAACAGCAGGGCAGGCGGCATCAGGAGTGTCGCGATCACGTTTACCGTGATGGAGATCGCCTGCAGCGGTGCGCCAGGAATGAGAATGACGATCGCGGCGATCACGGCGCCTCCTAGCAGACTCAGATAAAACCAGGGCGCTTCGCGAATCTTTCGATTGAGACTGCTCGGAACCTTTGCCACTTCTCCAAGGGCGTATGCGGAGCTGGTGGAAATCATGATCGTCGCGACAAGGCCTGCTTCAATCAGGCCGAGAGCGAAGAGGGAAGCGCCAACGTGCCCGATATAAGGGAGAAGCGCTGTCGCGAACTGAGATTGACCAAGTGTGCCTAGATTGACATGGTGAAGAAAAAGCGGGGTGCAGGCGACGACTGTTGCCATGGCGGCGATTGCGGCGATCAATGCGCCAAGCCCTGTGTCGATGCGCCCCTGTGTGAGATCCTGTTTTGTGACACCTTTGTCGACAGCCGCACTCTGTTGGAAAAAGAGCATCCACGGCGTCACCGTGGCGCCGACATCCGCCATGATCTGCACCAACAGATTCATCGAAAAACCGCCTGGAAGTGGAGAAAACGTGCCGAGTGCACGGAGGATGGCCGCTGGGTGGGGGTGAGCCATCAGGGCTACTGGGACGAAGACGAGATTGAACAGCGCCAGACCGAGTGCGATCCGCTCCCACGTAAAATAGCGCCTTGAGGAGATCGCGGCGATGACGACTGCGATTGCAAGCATGGCGCTGAGCCACGGGGGCAGCCCAAAGAAGGCCATGCCTGCGCGAATCCCGATAAACTCGGTGACAAGCGTCAGGACATTGCCGATGACCAAATCGATCATGGCAAAAATACCCCAAAAGCGGCCAAAGCGATCAAAGATGAGTTCAGCGTGACCGCGATGGGTGGCGGCCGCGAGACGAACCGTCATCTCTTGAACGACATACGCCATCACGAAGGTCAGCAGGATAAAAGGCAAAAAGAATCCGATGCCATAGCTTGCGCCCGTCTGTGCATAAGAGAGCATGCTTGGCGCGTCATTTTCTCCGAGCATCACTAAAATGCCTGGGCCGACAAGCAACCAGAGAAGGCGCAATGAGTGCCCTTTTTTGCGTGCCTGAAACACGCGCAGGCGATCTTTTGCGCGAGCGATATCTTCTCGCTCGAGGACGATTGAGGTCGGGTGTGCGGTTTGACGGCTATCATCCATGGGAGATCCTCCTGTCGCGTCCCAAAAGTTTCTTTAGAGAAAAATTGTTTCATAAAGGAAAAATTCACGTGTCTTCATTGTATGCGCAAAGCCTTGGCTTGTGAAGAGGGGATTTGCATGGGAAAAACGTACCTTTCACGTTTTCGCGACGAGTGGGTCGTAAACAGGCACAAGGGAAGGCATTTCCAGATTGCCCATGCTATGATAGTAAATATGATTTTTCTTTGCGGGAGGTCTTCATGAGTCATTCAATTGAAGAGGCGAGAGCGTACGCCATCAAGCAACAGGTGACCATCGAGGCGCTCACAGCCTTTTTGTTGGCCATCGGTGAAATGGAGTCAGGGCGTGACGTTGAGATTGAGGCGTTTCTTGATGCGCAAGTTCAGCGATCCGTGCCACCGACGTTTGCCACAACATTCACATACGGGATGCCAGGCGATGAATCTTTTTCGCCAGACGGCCTCATTCACGCTGAACAGTCATTTACCTACCATCGTCCGCTTCGCGTTGGCGAGACCTACTACTGTTCACAACATCTCGCAGACACATCCACGCGTGTCATGCGGGGCATGCGCATGACGTTTTATGTCTACGAGCAGTATGTCGACAGCGATGCGGAGCGTATGATCACAGCGCGCATGGTCGTTTTTCGCCGTACGCAGCTCAAGCCGGAGGAGGGGGAAGCGCAGTGAGTCTAGCCTATCAGATCGGTGATTCGCTGCCCCGCCTTGAGCGCGGCCCAATTCAGGCGGATATGCTCACGCGCTATGCGCAGATTTCGGGCGATTTTAACCCGATTCATCTGGATGAGAAAGCGGCCAATGCCGCAGGACTGAATGGGGTCATCGCGCACGGCATGCTCTCCATGGCGTATGCCGGAAGCATGCTGACCCAGGCATTCGGAGACGCCGGGGAGCTGGTCGATTTTACGGTGCGCTTTCGGGGCATGGTACATCTTGGCGACCTTGTGACATGTGAGGGGACGGTGACAAACATCGTCGCGTCGGATGACGGGAAAATCGCGACGATTGCGGTTTCCGTCAAGACAAACCATCAGGACATCGCCATCAAAGGTACCGCGAATGTCCGCCTGAAAGAGGATGTCGCACGGTGAAGCGCGCGTGGCTTGTCGTCGATATGGTGGAGGATTTTGTCGCAGAGGATGGGGCACTGACGTGTGGCGCCCCTGGACAAGCAGCAGTCTTGCAGTTGCTCCCGCGCCTTGAAGACGCATACGCAAAACAAGAGCTTATTGTGTTTGCCTGTGACGCGCACGCACCGGATGATCAAGAGTTTGCGCTGTGGCCCGTGCACTGCGTGCGGGGGACAAAAGGCGCGCAACTCTACGGACCGCTGCAATCCTTTTACGAGTTACACCGGGGAGAGCGCGTGGTTCTGCTTGAAAAGACGACGTATGACGCATTTTTTGCGACAGATCTCGAACTGCTGCTGCGCAGTCACGGCGTGACGGATGTTGTTGTTGCAGGTGTGTGCACTTCGATTTGTTGTTATGCCACCGCATCTGGCGCGTACTATCGGCGGTTTGCCGTTCACGCAGTGCCTGATGGCATGGCGGATCTTACATCTCACGCGCATGCGTTTGCCGTCGAACAGATGAAAAACGTGCTTAAGGCGCAGATCGAATCATGACATCGATTTTTTAGGAGGGGTGACGATGCGTTTACGGCTTAGCCATCGCGCGCATCCGTTTGTCAGTGATCAGGAACTTCAGAACATGCAGCCATTTGTCCGTGCCGCCCATCAACTGATGGTGGAGAAGACGGGGGTGGGAAGCGATTTTTTAGGATGGATCGATTTGCCTGAGCAGTCGGCGGAAATGATTGCCGCGCTAAAAAAGAAGGCGAACGAGATTGCGCAAAAGTCGAACGTGCTCGTCGTTATCGGCATTGGCGGATCTTATCTTGGTACGCGCGCCGCGCTTTCGTTTTTGGGGCCGGCGCTCCCCGAACTTGCGGAACCTGCACTGCGCGTGGTGTATGCGGGTCACAACATGAGTGCAACGTACCTCACAGAACTCTTGGCGGAACTTGATCGCTATGATGTGGCGGTCAACGTGATTTCAAAATCGGGAACGACAACGGAACCGGCGCTTGCTTTTCGATTTTTGCAAGCGTACATGGAGAAGCGGTACGGTAAAGAGGAGGCGGCGACGCGGATTGTCGCGACAACGGATCGCGCCAATGGCGCGCTCGTAGCCATGTCGCGCGCTGCGTCGTACACCACGTTTGTGATTCCAGATGATGTCGGTGGACGCTACTCGGTGCTTACGCCTGTGGGACTATTCCCGCTCGCAGTGGCTGGCGTTGACATTGACGCGCTTCTGGCGGGTGCGCGCCGCGCAAAACAAGAACTGGTGGATGTGGATGTACTTAAAAACGACGCGTACGCATACGCGGCGCTGCGCAACATTCTTCTGCGCAAGGGCTGTGCCATCGAGGCGTTTGTTTCCTACGAACCAGGGATGCACTATATCGCGGAATGGTGGAAACAGCTTTTTGGCGAGAGTGAGGGCAAAGACGGACGCGGTCTGTTTCCTGCGTCGCTCGATTTTTCGACGGATCTCCACTCCATGGGGCAGTATGTCCAAGAGGGCGCACGCATTCTCTTTGAATCCGTCGTTCGCGTAAAAAAGCCGCGCCATGCCCTGACGATCCCTGAGTTGGAAGGAAACGCTGATGGGCTAAACTATCTGGCTTTACAAAGCGTACAACATGTCAATGACACCGCCTTGCGCGCGACGATGCTCGCGCATGAGGATGGTCGCGTCCCGCAGGTGCTCTTTGAACTGGACGACATGAGTGAGCAGAGCCTTGGTTATCTGTTTTACTTTTTTGAGCTGTCGTGTGCGATCAGCGGCTATCTCCTGGGGGTCAATCCGTTTGACCAGCCGGGGGTTGAGGCGTACAAGAAAAACATGTTTGCGCTTCTTGGCAAACCGGGGTTTGAAGCGGAGCGCGCGCGACTGGAAACGCCGCGCTAAACGATTTTCAAGTGACAGGATTGTGAGGTTATAGACATGAGGGTTGTCGATTCAATCACCGAATTGATCGGGAATACGCCACTTTTGCGTCTGCGCAATGTCATTCCAGAGACCGCAGGGACGGTGTTTGCCAAACTTGAGCGACACAATCCAGGCGGCAGTGTGAAAGATCGGCCAGCGCTTGAGATGATTCGCGCGGCAGAGCGCGCAGGACGCCTGCGGCCAGGAATGACCATCGTCGAACCGACGAGCGGCAATACGGGAATTGGCATCGCGATGGTTGCGGCAGCCTGTGGATACCGCGCGGTACTTGTGATGCCAGACACGATGACACGAGAGCGCATCGCGATTTTAAAGGCGTATGGAGCGGAGGTTGAACTCACGCCAGGCCATTTGCGCATGGGCGGCGCAGTCGCGCGTGCAGAAGAAATCTGCCGAGAGCGCGGTGCAGACGCCATCGTTTTGCGGCAGTTCGACAATCCTTCAAACCCGCAGGCGCATCGCTTGACGACAGCTCCTGAACTGCTCGAACAAATGGATCAGCGCATCGACGCGTTTGTCTGCTCGGCGGGAACGGGCGGAACGGTGACGGGGATTGGCGAGACGCTCAAAGCGGTATTGCCGCACGTTCAAGTGATTGTTGTCGAGCCAAAAGGATCGCCAGTACTGTCGGGCGGAGAACCGGGGCCGCATAAAATTGTGGGTACGAGTCCTGGATTCATACCTTCTATCTTAAACACATCAATTTATGACCGCATCGTTCAGGCGTCGGACGAGGATGCGATTGAAATGACGCGGCGGCTCGCACGTGAAGAGGCGCTGCTGCTTGGCGTGTCGGGCGGTGCCGTGGTGCATACGGCGGCGATCGTTGCAAAAGAGCTTGGCGCAGGTGCCCGCATCGTCGCGCTGTGTCCAGATACGGGCGAGCGCTATTTGAGCATGGATCTCTTTTAAAGCTTGAAGTGACGGTAAAGTGGCGCTTTCGCGCCACCGTCTGCAGAAAACCAATCGGCTGCGCTGTTATTTTGAGATAAGACTGTGACAAGGAGCGAGTGACGTGAAGACGAGTGTTTCGTGGCGAGGGAAACGCAGATTTGAAGCGGTTGCGGCGAATGGACAGACGGTTGTGATTGACGCGAAGCCGGATGCTGGCGGTGAAGATGCGGGTCCCCGTCCCATGGAGCTTGTGCTTATGGGACTTTGTGGATGCACGGGAATCGACGTGAGTCTGATTCTTGAACGCATGCGAATCACACCGCAGCGTATCGAGATCACGGCAGATGGGGAGCGCGCCGCAGAGCCGCCGGAATACTTTACGAAGATTTCTATGACGTATATTGTCGACGCGCCGGATGTCGATGTTAACAAAGTATTGCGCGCTGTGAAGCTTTCGCAGGAAAAATACTGTTCGGTGTCGCACTCACTGCGCGCAGAGATTGTGGGGACACTCATTTTTAACGGTGAGACCATTCCCTGGTAGACGGAAAATTTGTCGCACGGATAACTCTTCCACCACTTTGAGACACTACACAGAGCAATGTGTAGAAGGTGGGAGGAACGCGAATGGCGACCCTTTTTGAGCAGGGTTCATCGGAACAAAGCGGTGCAAATATACGTGTTGAAGCAAAAAAAACCATTCTCACAGACGCGCTTGCGCGCGGCATAGAAATACCTCACGTCTGTTATCATCCCACACTTGGAGCGATCGAAACGTGTGATACGTGTATCGTGGAAGTGGATGGCGCACTTGTGCGCGCATGTTCGACACCGCTTCGTGAAGGATTGTCGATCGATTACGCCTCGGCGCGGGTACAAGCCGCCCGCATCGAGGCCATGGATCGAATTCTTCACAATCACGAACTGTATTGCACCGTGTGTGACAACAACAATGGCAACTGCGTTGTTCACAACACGGCGGAACTCCTTCAGATCGAACATCAAAAATACCCCTTCTCGACAAAACCCTACGAAAAGGACTTTTCCAATCCGTTTTATCGCTACGATCCTGACCAGTGTATTCTTTGCGGGCGGTGTGTAGAGGCTTGCCAAAACCTTCAGGTGAGCGAGGTCCTCTCAATCGATTGGTCACGCGAGCGACCGCGCGTCATCTGGGATCAGGATGTTCCCATTCAAGAGTCTTCGTGCGTCTCATGTGGTCACTGCGTCACTGTGTGTCCCTGCAATGCGCTGATGGAACAATCCATGCTAGGTGAAGCCGGGTTTCTTACGGGGATTCGCGAAGAGTTATTGGAGACGATGATTGAATTCACAAAAGTTGCGGAGCCCGGCTACGGTCCCATTTTTGCCGTCTCCGAGGTAGAAGCCGCGATGCGCAAGTCGCGCATCAAAAGAACCAAGACGGTCTGCACCTATTGTGGCGTGGGGTGCAGTTTTGAAATCTGGACAAAGGATCGCCACATTCTAAAAGTCGAACCGAATACGGATGCACCGGCAAACGGCATCTCCACATGTGTCAAAGGGAAGTTTGGCTGGGATTTTGTCAATGATCGAGAAAGGTTGCGCAAACCTTTGATTCGGCGCGGAGATTCTTTTTATGAGGCAGAGTGGGATGAGGCCTTAGATCTTGTCGCGTCGCGCATGCGGGAGATCAAGACGAACCACGGCCCAGACGCGATCGGGTATATCTCGTCTTCAAAATGCACGAATGAAGAGAATTACCTGATGCAAAAATTGGCGCGCGCGGTGATGGGGACAAACAACATTGACAACTGTTCGCGCTATTGCCAGACACCTGCGACAGAAGGGCTCAAGCGTACGTTTGGCCTCGGTGGTGACACGGGTGGCATTGAGGATATTGCAAACGCCGATCTGGTGATCGTCATTGGCGCAAACCCGGCCGAATCGCACCCGGTACTCTCAACACGCGTACGGCGCGCGCACAAACGAGGCACGCTAAAGTTGCTCGTCGCTGATTTGCGAAAGCATGATCTGGCAGAACGTGCAGATCTCTTTATCCATCCACGCCCTGGTACGGATTTGATCTGGCTCTCTGCCGTGACAAAATACATCATTGATCAAGGCTGGCAGGACAACGCGTTTTTGCAGACGCGCGCGAATGGGTTTGTGGCGTATGCCGAGAGTCTCGCCCATTTTACTTTGGAAGACGCGGTTGAAAAAACAGGCCTGTCACGCGAGACGCTTAAAAGCGTCGCGACGATGATTCACGAGGCGAAACGCGTGTGCATCTTGTGGGCGATGGGCGTGACGCAGCATATGGGCGGGAGCGACACGAGCACGGCGATTTGCAATCTGCTAACGGTGACTGGAAATGTGGGGCGTAAAGGGACAGGCGCCTATCCGCTTCGCGGGCACAACAATGTACAGGGTGCGGGAGATTTTGGGGCAGCCCCTGGACTTCTTCCCGGCTATCAACCGGTGAGCGACGCAAAGGTTCGGGAGCGCTTTGAAAAGGTGTGGGGAACGCCGCTTCCTCAGTCTGCGGGGCTTGACAATCATCAGATGGTGGAAAAAATCCACGAAGGAAAACTCAAGGCGATGTACATTTTTGGCGAGGACATGGCGCTTGTGGACGCAAACGCCAATCATGTGCAGGCGGCGTTTGCAAAACTGGATTTTTTTGTTGTGCAAGATGTATTTTTCTCGAAAACGGCAGAGTTTGCAGACGTGGTTTTGCCTGCCTCGCCGAGTCTGGAAAAAGAGGGGACATTTACGAACACCGAACGGCGCATTCAGCGACTCTATGAGGTTTTTCCGCCCCTTGCAGACTCACAGCCGGATTGGAAAATCATTATGCAACTCGCGAATCGCCTCGGCGCAAACTGGACCTATCGGCACCCGGAAGAGATCATGCGCGAGGCGGCGTCACTTATACCACTTTATGCAGGTGTGACGTACGAGCGATTAGAAGGGTTTAAAAGTCTGCAGTGGCCTGTGCAAGAGGATGGAATGGATACACCTGTGCTTTATCTTGAACGGTTTGCACAGCCGGATGGCAAAGCGCAACTCTATCCTGTGGAGTGGACAAAACCACTGGAGCTTGACGCTGAGTATGACTTGCACCTCAACAATGGCCGCATGCTCGAGCATTTTCACGAGGGTAACATGACCTATCGCGTACCTGGCATTGAGCAAAAGGTTCCTGTGACGTATGTGGAAGTATCGAAGGAATTGGCAGAGGCACGTGGAGTGAAGACAGGCGCGCTTGTCCTTCTTACATCGCCATACGGCAAGGTGAAGGTAAGGGCGGTCGTCACAGATCGGGTGACCGGAAACGAGCTTTATCTTCCGATGAATACGCCAAACGATGAAGAGGCAGTCAATTATCTGACAAGCAGTTACCACGATGCAATCACGCACACGCCTGCGTACAAAGAAATATCGGTCAAGCTTGAGGTTCTTGAAGAATTTGGAGAATCGCCAATCGTTCGCGGCAATTTCCGGCTGGGTCATCCAAACTCGCAACACGGTGTGTTGGTTGATGAAAAGTGGAAGCGCAAAGACTATGAGCAAATTGTGGAAGAGTCTGCGCGTTGAAACTGAGAATTTGCATAAGGAGGAAACTATTTGGCTCAGTCCATTCGCACGCGCGTCGCAATCGAGGACGAAGCTTCATCCGTAGCGAGACAGACGGCGCAAGAGATGATGGATCTGCTCGTCAGTCAGCGCGACACATTAAAACACGCTATCGCGCTCTTGCAAGTTTTAAATGAGCGTGAGGTCTTGCAAATGCTTACGGCACTCTTTGAACAACTCGATCCAGTCATGACGGTCATCGTGAATCAGGTGGCGAAGCCAGAATATACCGGGGGGATCAAAAACGTGTTTGCGCTCGCCGGCGGGATTGGTCAATTTGACAGTGAGTCACTGTCTACGCTTCTTCGCGGTATGGCGCGTGGTGTAAAAGAGGCGACTGAAGCAAGCGAACCGTCAAGGACTGGCATGGGTGTCTTCGATCTTCTCAAGGCGCTAAAAGACCCTGAGATCAGCAGTGGGCTGCGAATCCTTCTGCAATTTTTAAAAGGGTTCGGAGCGGGCATGACGCCATAGCAATCGTAGAAAATTTTCAGGTATGCAATGTATGCAAAATGCGGCACAAAAGGGTTCCCTTTACGTGCCGCATTTTGGATGACGATTTATCGAGTAATTAATTTACTTTCGGGCGATTTGGCCGTAGGGACCTTGTTGCACTGGACGCATGACAATTGTATCGAGATCCACATGGGATTTGCGCGTGACGGCAAACGCGATCACGTCTGCCACGTCTTCTGCGGTCAGCGGCGTGACGCCAGCATACACCGCATCCGCTTTGTCTTTGTTCCCTGAATATCGAACCATGCTAAAATCCGTTTCAACCATGCCTGGATCCACGGATGTGACGCGGATTGGATGCCCCAGAAGTTCTTGGCGCAGCGCACTTGTGATGGCACGCACGCCAAACTTGGTGGCGCAATAGACCGAGCCCCCGGCATACGCGTCATGTCCTGCAGTTGAACCCAGGTTAACTACGTGGCCATATCCTTGTTCGATCATGATCGGTACGACAAGTCGTGTCACGCGCAAAAGACCCATAACGTTTGTGTCTAGCATCTCTTGCCACTCTTCATCGCTTGTCTGTTCGGCAATCCTCGTGACGCCGCGCGCGAGTCCGGCGTTGTTGACAAGGACGTCGATGGAGCCAAAGGCGTCGTGCGCCTCTTTGATAAAGGTCGTCACACTCTTTAGATCGGTGACATCAAGCGTGCGAGAAAAGACGCGTGCCCCACGCCTTTTTGTATCCTCAGCGATATCATGCAAACGGTCCTCGCGACGTGCGCCAAGTATAAGATCAAAACCAAGATCTGCCAATTGCCGCGCGGTGGCGGCGCCGATCCCTGAGCTGGCGCCAGTGATCAGTGCGATGCGTTTATTCATCGTTTTGCCCCTCCCATTCAAACAGGTTGTATCCTTCCTGACTTTTCTATCTCGTCATGATAGCATAGGGACACACCAATTTCCGCGTATCGTTTATCGCTTTGAATAGAATGGATGGGATAAACATGAACCTGCGCCGTTTTCACGCACTCATCGAAGTTGCGGATCGACGAAGTTTTTCGGATGCGGCAAACGCGCTTAGATTGACACAACCAGCGATAAGCAAGCAGATCAAATCACTCGAAGATGAGCTTGGTGTCACGTTTTTTTTGCGTGACGCAGCGAGTGTTCAACTGACGGAGGCGGGGGTCAAGGCTTATCAGACAGGGAAACGGCTTCTTCATGAGTATCAAGGACTTGTCGAGTACTGCCAGTGCATGCAGGATGTTGTGCGCGGAAGACTGCGCGTAGGTGCCAGCACAATTCCGGGAACCTATCTCTTGCCGCAGGTGCTTTACGAATTTCGCATGAACTATCCACATGTCGAGTTGAATGTGACCGTAGCTTCCTCCGGGCACATTGTACAGCGTCTTTTGCAAGGCTCAGTCGATTTAGCGGTTGTTGGTTCGGAGCCAAGCCACGAGGAACTGTCGGCCATGCCGATCGGGACAGACGAGCTTGTTTTGATCGGACCGCGCGACATCTCGCGCATGAACATAGCTTCCTTTGAAAAAGAGCGGCTAGAGGACTTTTTTTCTGCTCTTGCCTGCGGACTTGATCAGCAAAAGTTGCAGGCGCTGCCAATGATTGGGCGGGAGCGAACGTCTGGCACACAGACGTCACTTGAATCGACACTGCGCAAAATCGGGATTGACCCGACCAGTCTGCATGTCATCGCTCACGTCGAGGATACAAGTACGTTGGTTGCGATGGTGGCAGCTGGCATCGGCTTTGGGGTGGTTTCAGCGCGCGCGGCCAACCGTCGCGATCTTGCCATCTATTATCGGTTCAAAGAACCGCGAATGCTTTATTTACTCACTGCGAAAAGGCAATCTCCAGATGCCATCGCGCACCGTTTTATTGAACAGCTTAAGGCGATTCAGATCGATCATGAGGGAGATGGCGAATGAAAGATTGGCAATTTCGGGTTCGCTTTAGTATAGTAGAGTGATAAAGCGAATGTGGAGGCATTTCTAAAATCGGAAGCAATCATGTTGAAGGGGAGAGTTTTGTGATCGCACGTTATCGCTTGAGGGATCTGACACAATCTGAACAAGATCGCATCTTGCGCCGCGCCGGGAGCGATATTTCTGCGCAGATGGACAAAGCGCGTGAAATTTGTGACACGGTGAGGCAAGAGGGGGATAAAGCACTCTATGCCTACACGGAAGCGTTTGACGGGGTGCGATTGAATCCAGGCAGTCTGCGCGTCACAGACGATGAGTTTCAAGAGGCCATTTCGCTTGTCGATGAACAAACTGCTGCAACCCTCCGCTATGCGGCAAGCAACATTCGCCGTTTTCATGAGGCGCAAATGCCAGAACCGATGTGGATGATGGAAGTGGATCAAGGGATTATGGCGGGTGAAAAGGTGACGCCGATACCTGATGTGGCGCTGTATGTTCCGCGCGGTAAGGGCAGTTTTCCTTCGGTTCTCTTGATGCTTGGCACACCAGCGGTCGTTGCGGGCGTCTCGCGCATCGTTGTACTTACTCCACCGAATGAGATGGGCAAGGTCGACCCGGCAATTCTGTTTGCGGCTGAGCTGCTTGGCATTCGCGAGATCTACAAGGTAGGTGGAGCACAAGCCATCGCAGCGGTCGCCTACGGTACGGAAACCGTGCCAAAATGCGCAAAGGTGCTCGGGCCTGGCAACCCATACGTCACGGCGGCCAAGCGCCTCGTGATGGGTGCGATTGACCCGGGCGTCCCGGCAGGACCGAGTGAGGCGATCATCTTGACAGATGGATCGATCGACCCGCGCCTTGTCGCTATGGATGTGTTGATTGAGGCAGAGCACGGCCCTGACAGTGCGGCGCTAGTCGTTACGTGGGACGCTCAAGTCGCCGCTGCCGTGGAAGGGCAGTTGCAGGATTTAATGGGGCAAATCAAGAGTCCTGTGCGTCGCTCTTTTGTCGAGACAGTCATGGGGCGCTACGGTGGAATTGTCGAGTGTGACTCGCAGGATGAGGCGATCGATTTTGTCAATCGCTACGCACCTGAACACATGGAGATTCTCACTTCTGATCCATGGGCGATTCTCCCGCGCATCAAACATGCGGGAGAGATTCTCATGGGGGAACACACACCCATTACGTTATGCAACTTTTTGCTTGGTCCAAACGCCATTTTGCCGACAGGGCAAATGGCGAGAACGGTTTCGGCGGTTTCGCTCCACGACTTTTTAAAGCGCAGTTCCATCGGCTATGTGACGAGAGAAGGGTTTCAAAAGGTTGCACCATACGCTGCGCATTTTGCAGAGCTTGAAGGATTTGAAACGCACGCGAACGCGGTCAGGGGGAGAATGAAGTGACAGATAACCGAATCACAGTCACACGCAAGACAAAAGAATCTACCATGGTGGTCGTTTTTGGCCGCGGAGAGCGCGATGCTACGTTGAAACAGCGTCTCAATACGACGCTGCCTTTTTTCAATCACATGCTGGAACACGTCGTCTGGCGCGGCGAATTGACGATGGCAGTCGATGTGCAGCTAGACGCCTATCATCTGGTGCACGTCATCACAGAAGATACAGGCATCGCGTTTGGAAAAGCGGTTAAAGAGTGGGTTGATCGCTATGCGTCGCGCGGGATTGTGGGCTATGGATCGGCGTATGGTGTCATTGATGAGGCACTGGCACGCGCGGTGTTATCATTTGAAAGTAGGGCGTATCTCGCATTTGATCGGAATCAGGTGAAACTTCCTGAACAAATGGAAGGCATGCAAAGCGAGGATTTGGTCGCCTTTTTTGAAGGATTTGTTCAGGGGGCGCAGTGCACACTTCATCTTGACCTGCTCAAAGGCCGAGAAGGACATGGGCATCACATCTGGGAATCAGCTTTTCGCGCATTCGGTATGGCGCTTTATGAGAGTCTCTCTGAGCGCGCCTGGAGAAAGGGCATGACTGCGGGGGTCGCTGGCGCCATTCACTATGAGATTGACCACTCCTGAGTTTGTACGATGTGAGACAAAGCTTTAAACATGCGGTTCTAGGACGAATCGCTTGCGACGTAGAATGTGCCAATCCCTGTGCAAACGGGTAAAGGAGGCGTCGCAGTGACAACGTTTGAAGCCGCAAATCCTCATGCATTACATGAACAGTTGCAACGTTTTGCCGTGCTTGATGACGCCCCTGCCGCCACGGTCGAGTTGTGGTCGCGTCACGCGGGGCGGCTCAGTCACTCGCTTGAAACAAAAGATGTGCGAATGCATCGTGAGTTTCACGAAACACTCCATCTCCTGCTCTCGGTTCATCAGGCGCTGCCCTACACGTGGGCCGCTCGTCAGAGCGCCTCGCATGTCGCGCTGCGCATTCGCCAACAGCTGTTTTCGGCGTTATTAGAACATGAGCAGCGCAAACTTCTGGCGATGGATATCCCGCCGATTCCGACGCGCCCCGAAGCGCTTGTTGATTACTTGATCCAGCTCAATGCTCAGCATGTCGCTTCAAGGCACCCTGTTTTTGATTATCTGCAAGAGGCAGGGTCCTTGCGTGATGTAAAGTCCTTCTTTTATCAGGAGGGGAGTGTCGACGCACGGTTTGATGATCTGATCGCAATCGCACAGGTCGGGACAGATGGCAGTATCAAAGATGAGTATGCGCATAATTTTGCTGATGAGATGGGACATGGGAACCCGGAGCGCGTTCACACCACCATGTTTTTGCGCACGGCTGAATATATCCACTCCTATCAAGGGGAAGATCCACAGGTGCTCAGGGAGCCGATCACGGAGGCGTTGGCCTGCAGCAATCTGCAGATCGGTATGGCACTTCACCGTGAGCATGTGTTTCGTATGGCAGGATACCTCGCCGCGTTTGAGTTGAATGCGACGGATCGCTGCAGGCGCTTGGTAAAAGCGTGTGTCCGGCACGGTATGGATGTGCACCAGCTTGAATACCTGACGGAACATATTGACGCAGATGTCGGGCACGCGGAGGGACTTTTTCACGAGATCCTTGTTCCGATGGCTACACTTCATGAGCGTGCACCCGTAGAAATTGTTCAAGGGTTTCTCTTGCGCTTACAAACATCAAGCGATTACTGTGAAACGCTGCTCAAGCAATTTTTGCAAGACTAAGCGCGCATGGTTTTGTCGTGACGCCTGCGCGATCGAGAATTGTCGATCGCGCTTTTTACGTTGTGAGATGGACAACCCCATGGTACACTCAACAAAAGATGGAAAAAGCGGGGGTATAGCATTGAAAACACACCATACTTCCGATACTTATATTGAAGCGATTTATGTATTGAGCGCAGAGGGCGGAGTCGTCATTGCGGCGCGGCTGGCTGAATTTTTACATGTTTCAAGACCGACGGTGACGCAGATGATCCGTCGCCTAACTGACACTCAGGATGTGTATGTGCGCGAAGGAAAAGAGATTTGTCTCACAGAAAAGGGACTGCTTCGCGCAGAACAAATGGTCAGGCGGCACCGTATACTCGAACGTTGGCTGTCCGATGTCCTGGGTCTTGACTGGGGCACGGCGCACATTGAGGCGAGCCGTCTTGAACACGCGATTTCTCCATTGCTTGAAGAACGTTTGGAGCAGGTGCTTGGCTATCCCAAAACCTGCCCACACGGAAATTTGATTCCTGGCTCAAGTGGAGTGACGGAACCGGCATGGCCTCTCTCTAGCATTGAGCCGGAGCAGAAAGTACGCGTTGTCCGCATTTTTGAACAAGCAGAAGAAGACGTTGAGTTGCTTCGTTATTTGGAGTCGACTGGATTTGTTCCGGGACAAATCATGAAAACGTTGAAACCTGACCCGTACGATGTGAGTGTGCGTGTGGAAATTGGCGATCAGTCGATCTCCATTTCTACGGACATCGCAGAGCGCATCCTCGTGGCACAAGCGAAGCCGTGAAGGTGTGCGCAATGATGCGCCAACGGTCGGGTTTTCAAGATGAGAAGGTGTAACCAGTGTCGATCCGCGTCATTGCAACGATTCTTCTGCGCGCAGAAGAAATTTCTGTCGAACTTCGCTCACCGCACGGGAACCTCCTCACAGAGGTGAATCGGATTTTTTCGCTTCAAGAGGGGTACCACAATCCAGCATGCGCAGATGATGTGTTGACTGCTGTGATTTCACTCTTCAATATGGCCTTGCGTCGCGCGCTGGTTCACGCACGCGATGTTGTGGCGTTCGCCATTTCTTCATCCCCCCGCTATGCTGTCGTGTGGGAGCGCCGCTCAGGAACGCCGCTTGCGGTGTTGCGTCTGCCGATGGACGGTGACGGTGCGTTTTTGATGACACAAGAGCGCATTTCTGCGATCGCAACATCCTATCCACATCTCCCGCTCGTCGCGGGTGGACTTGATTCATGGCTCATGTTTCACTTTTCGGGGTTTAAGGTGTGTGGCGTGATGCAAGATCACCTGCTTGCCTCGCGGTTTGCCCTTTTAAAGCAACAGTTTCAGCATCGCTTGGATGTCCCAGTCGTCGCAAGAACCTATTCACTTGATGTGAGACAGTCACTCTATCTGGAAGGGTTTCAAAATATCACGTGCATCACCGTTTCAGCTCTTGCGGCCACACAGTTTGGCGTGATGCAAGACGGACAGACGGACGCTTTGCTTCTTGTTGAAAAAGAGGGGTATATTCGCTTTTTCCCACATAGACCAATTACGCCAGAATATCCGGATGTTCTCCCTGTTATTCACGGTTTTGAGAGTGCGCAGCGCATGATCGATTGGTTCTATGCGCACATGTCGACACAACCGTCGAGCGATGAAGTGGCAGCCGCCTTGTTAAAACCTCAAGCAAACGTGCGGTTGCAGATCGATGAGGCGGATTGCGGTGCATCAGGCACGCTGTACGGAATTTCACCGGATTTGACGGACGAACAGTTGCTCGCTTCAGGATATGAGGCGCTTTTGACAATTGTTGCAGATGGGCTTAAAGCGTGGGCGCATTCCGATCGCCAGATTCTGGCGACGGCAACGACGTATGCGCCTGTTTTTGTTCTGCGGGCGCTCGCGAATCGACTCAACGTAGACGTTGTCATGCACACGACGGATCAACTGGGAAAATGCGTTGCGCTCATCGCCGCAGTAGAAACAGACGAGATCTCTAGGCGTGAGGCGCAAGCGATCCTGCGGGATGAGACAGAAGTGTTTGTGCTTTCACCTGACGCATAACGCGCGACATTGATGTTCAGCCGAATCTTGGTATAATCGGGAATGTACCAAATCTACCCTTGAAAGGCGGTCATGCTCATGGCAGGACTCGGACAACCCAAGGGCGCACCGGAAACGAAGACATTGAAAGTTGGCGATGTCGCGCCGGATTTTACGCTTAAGGCGCACGGCGGACGCACTGTCACACTTTCAGAGTTTCGCGGGAAAAATGTGTTCATCGCATTTTATCCCCTCGATTGGACTCCGGTCTGAGGCGCCCAAATGCCTTCATACGAGGATGATCTCTCTCGTTTTGAAGAGTATAATACCCAGGTTCTGGGTATCAGTGTCGATAGTATCCCAAGCCACGAAGCGTGGCAAAAGTCCATTGGCGGAATATCTTATCCGCTTTGCTCGGATTTTTATCCACACGGAGCAGTCGCTGAAAAATTTGGCGTCCTTCGCTCTGAAGGATTCAACGAGCGCGCACTCTTTGTGATTGACAAAGAAGGTGTCGTGCGTTTTATCGATGTTCACCCGATCGATAAACAACCTGACAATGAAGTGATCTTTGATGTCCTTCGTCAGTTAAGAGACTGAGTCAAAACGTGCGGCCAATGAGCATTTGCTTATCGGCCGCACGTTTCGCTTATCCGACTGCTGTATGAAGGGTACTTACAAGACTTTGCCAAAGGGTTGGGCTTGACAATCCCAGATACCATACCGCACCGCCTGCCAGATGATCTTTTGGGATGAGGCTTGCCAAAAGCATGAGTGAGCGTTCGTCTTCCATCCATATTTCGTGAATGGTCCCCTGTACAACATACCTCAGCACGTGAACCCCGAGTGACGCATCCCAGTGTGGAACAGCGTGGACTTGTGAGACAAGGTTTTGCAGTTGTTGAAGAGAGAGCGGCTGACTGTTAAGGACTGCGCCTTGTTTTGAGAGCGTCCAGTCCTGAGTGTAAAGCGGCATGCCAAGCACCAGCTTTTGTGCGGGAACCCCCGTTGTAAGCATGTCTTTAACTCCTGTCGATACCCACGGAAGCGAGGCAGTCGGACCGGCATAAGGATCGCCGCCCCAGTGTTGGTCATATCCCATCAAAACGATGTTTGAGACGGCTTTTGCCAATGCGGCGTGATTATAGGGACCTGTGTTTTGCCCGTATACGATGTCTGGCGGAAGATCGACAGAAAGCGCGATGTGATACGGTTTTAGCGCTGCCGCAAGCTGTTTTACAAAGTGTGTATAATTCCAGCGGTCTGCACTCGCTAAGCCTTCGAAATCAAGGTTGAGTCCATCGAGATGATACTGCCTTGCAAGGATTACAAGGTGGTGAACCAACGCGGTTTGGCGATCAGCGTAAGCGAGATACGCATGTGTTTCAGACGCAGAGAAGCCATTGTCGACGACCGCCCAGACTTTGATTCCTCGCGCGTGACACATTTGTACGACTTGTTCGTTGATTGTTCCGCTGACTGCACCGTATGGGCCCGAGACGTGCAACCACTTTGGGGCAAGCACAGTTAGCCCTGGTGATTGAGCGAGCAGACCTGGCAATGTCTCTGGTGTGACCCCAAGTGTCCATCCGAGTGCAATTGGGGCTGGAACCGCGCCCCTTAGCGGCGACGCAAGCGGCAGGGAGGCTGGGAGCTGCATAGAGGGCCTGGATAGATTCGCAGGAGTTGAACCTGCGTTTGCGTGCGGCGCGCGGTTTGGCGCAGTCGGTAAAACACTTGATGCAAACGGTACGGTTTCAAGTGTGATTTCATCATTTGAAAGCGTGGCGAGCGAGAGCAGAAAGTGCGTCGGGTCGGGTGCGGCAAGCGGCCTTCCCTGAACTGAAAAATCAAGGATGGCGCGCAGTGCTGCAGGGATCGAGATGAACGAGACAACGGTTGGATCGATCTTTCGGGCATACCAGGATGTCATCATGAAGGATGTCGCCAAGAATAGGATGGCTGTTGTGATCAAAGAGATTCGTTTTGTGAGCATCGCGATTCAAAACCTCCAGAGCACGCACAATGTGCATTGTTTTCTTGTACGTGCTATCGAATCTATGAGACAAATTCATAGAATAGACCGCTTTATTTTTAGGAAAGATAGGGGGAAATGGAAACGGCGTGAAGTACGAGGAGGGTGAACTGTGTGATCTATGTGTTTTTTTTGGCGCTCGCCGCGCTTTTTCACGCTTTGACGCACCATGCCATGCAGGAGTTGTCTCTGGCGGCTGGCGTGTTCGTGCTTTCGTGGTTCGGAATTGTGTGGGAGGAACCGTGGAATGCACTATTACAAACGGCGGGAATCCTGTTACAACGAATTTGGATGGGGCGGAGGGTGTCAGCGATCGGGGAACTGCCAAGCGGGTGCAAGCGCTGGATTGACGCGTATGCCAAACAGTACCCCGCGTATCTTCGAATGCCTCTGACACTATGTGAGGATGGTGTCATCCGGCTTGCCGCTTTGCGTGATTTGCGGCAGCTTCCCATTCAACCGGATTACTGGCCGCTTCCGCTTCTTGATCTCGCGGCTGTGTTGGAGCGCTTTGATCCTGCCTTTTCCGATGTTCGAATTGTAGCTCTCTTTGTCAATCGAGCGATATTCCGTGATGCGACACAGCGTTTTTTGGAGCGTCTTGCTGCGATCGGTCAAACAAACACAGCGCCGCTTGACGCACTTTTTGACAGTCTGGTGCGGTTTCAGGAAGAAGATCGTCGCATGGGAGGGCCTGGCCTGCTTTTGCGCGAGGTGTTTTATACGTGGCTCTTTTCATCAGTGCCTGATGCGCTCGCTGCATGTCCGCGCGCGTCTAAACGCACGGTTTGGTTTCACGCGAAACTCTCCGAGGCGGCCCTGCGTATGACCCGGCGCGTGCGCACACAAATGCTTGAGGAATCGCTTGATCATCCGGAGTGTGATGTCGCCCGCACTGATTCGCTGGCGCAGTCGACGACGGGTGTGCCGAGCTACGAGGTGACGCTTGAGCGAATCAAGGAGTGGGCTGCGCAAGATATGGCGCGCGCTGTTCGTGTGATGCGCGATGTTTTTTTATCCAATCGCGAAGAGCGCGGTGGTATCCTGCTTGAACAAAACGCCGACGCGTGGCGTGAAGGTTATTTTGTGGCGATCCACGAGGGACGTCGTGTGGTGTTGATGATTGCTCCGGAGTTTGGCGATGGAGAGCAAAACATTCTTTTGCGGGCGTTATCGGCGCGAGCAAAAGAACGCGCGAGTGATGTGCTTTTATTGCCGCTTGACGCGCTGTCTGAAGCGCAGATGCGAAGGGCAGACGCTCTCGAATTGCTCATCTTGCCGTGTGACGAGCTTCGGCGCATCATTGATGTTTATCGGCAGCAACTCTGGCATACGGTCGCATTCTCCCTGCGCGTCTCACGTGAAGTGAGTGACGAATCTACAAAAATTACATTCGTAGATTCTCAGTTGTCTCCTATAGAACTTGGAGCCGCAACATAGTACAATATGATCATCATGTTAAGTTCGTGTAAACGTGAGGTGTCCACATTGGGGCAATTCAACGAAAGAGACGCGGGTTTACAAAAACAGCAGGCAGCAGAATTTTTGCGAAACGCAATTCGCGGCAATGACGACCCGTTCGTTTCACTCTGTCAGGCGATGCGCAGCTCTCCAGGCAAACCTGTCGAGCGACGCATCTTGGAAGATGAGGATGATGAGCGTTAAGTGTTTGCAGGAAGGTCTGCGCGCAGGCTTTGCCTGCAGTGGATGTGAAAGCGGTTACCAATGAATATATATCTAAAGCACAATCAGGTTCCAACATAGCGCGCATAGAGAGACCGCGCAACCCCCGTATCGCTCGTCCCCTGAATAAGCGCCCTCCCATCGCTAAAAACCGTGAGTGTGAACGAATCGATCATCACCCGAACAAAAAAAGGTGTTTGCGTGACGCTTTGTGCCACAGCGCGCACATCTTTGGCAAGTGCATCCAGGGAGAGCGTGAGGTTGGTATTTGGCGTGACTTGAATGGTGTCTCGCCCACAGAGGCTGACCGTTTCGGGAGCGCGATCCGTGTGGAGATATGAAAAAATGCGCCGTCCGCATGTGCTGCAGTTTTCTTGTTTGGCAGGCAACTTCATCGTTGACTGGCGGCCTTCCCAGACGTCGAGGTGGGTCAAGGTTCTGGCGATCGGCGCGCCGACGATGCATTTAAGTGCGAGCGTCGACGCGAGACTTCCGACGATATCAGTGAGTGGCCCAATGACGCCGACGGTATCGCATGTTTCTCCATGCGCGTGATCAGGATCATCCGGAAACAGGCAGCGAAAGCAGGGTCCGTCTGGCAAAAAAGGAGCGACCATTCCGCGGCTCGCCACAGCGCCTGCATAAATCCAAGGAAGTCTATGAAGGACAGCTACGTCGTTAATGAGAAAGCGGGTTGCGAAGTTATCAGTTCCATCAAGGATCAGATCGACATCCCGCAAGAGGCGCTCTGCGTTTGCGGCAGTGAGGTCTGTGACCATCGGCTCAATCTGCACTTGGCTGTTGACTTTTGAGAGTTTTTCGGCCGCCGCCAGCGCTTTGGGCTTTGCCTCTGCCGCATCCGCCTCATCATAGAGGGTTTGTCGCTGAAGATTGCTCCACTCAATGATGTCGCGATCGATAATTCGCGTGAAGCCCACCCCTGCGCGTACCATGTGGTTAGATATGACTGTGCCAAGCGCGCCTGCTCCGACGACTGCAACGCGCGCGGCGCCCAATTTCTGCTGGCCTGTGATGCCAATTGGTGCGAATAGGTGTTGGCGGCTGTACCGTGAGTGGGTTTCAGACAGCTCAGGGTGTTGCATGCGTCTCATCTCCCTCGTCAGAGGTTGGATTCCAAGGGCCATCGGGGCCGACCCACTCGACCTGACCGTCTGAGAAAAACTCTTTTTTCCAAATGGGAACGGTTCTTTTGAGTGTGTCGATGGCGAACTCCCCAGCGGAAAATGCGTCTTTGCGATGCGGCGTAGACACGCCGATCAAAACGCTTGTCTCTGTCAATGCAAGCCTCCCCACGCGATGCCAGAGTGCAACGTGCGCATCAGGAAAACGCGCGATACACGCCTCTTTCACGGCGCGCATTTTTTCCAGCGCCATTTCCTCATAGGCCTCATACTCAAGATAAGAGGTCTGACGGCCGCGCGTAAATTCGCGCACGGTGCCGGAAAACAGTACAACTGCCCCGGCGGCTGCGCGCAAGACATGATCGTACATTGCGCTGACAGAAAGCGCGTCGCGTGTGATGAGCACATCGTGAAGTACAGTGTTATGCTCGCGCGGCGCCTGCATTCCGCCACTGACGGGCGGAATAATCGCGATACGGTCATTTTCATGGATGATCACATCGTGCGTGGCGTATTCCTCATTCACCGCAAACCACGCTCGGCGAAGAATTTCTTCAAGCATTGGATAGGAAAGCGCAATTGCATCGCGGACATCGGCGATGGAAGGAGGAGATGGACGCTCGACAGTTACTTCGATCTGCTCTTTTCCACAGGCTTCTGCCGCTGCAGCAAAGAGTCGAACATGTATATTCATGCGAATTCACCCTTGTCATACATCGAATGGATAGAGTAGACGAACCATTGCATGAGAGAAGACTCGTCACAATGTATTATACAGGATCAAAACGCCAAGGCGCTTGTGTGACGGATGAACCGTTTGCGTTATACTAAATGAAATGAAGAGAAACGGGGAGAAACATGTTGGAGTATCATGAACCGGTGCATGCGCAGGCGATGGGTCAACGCCTGACCCATTTGGATGAGGCGGGACACGCGCGCATGGTAGATGTCAGCGAGAAATCAGCAACCACGCGTGAAGCTGTCGCGCAGGCCGACTTGCACATGCTTCCAGAGACGCTCACAGCGATTCGCGAGATGACGCTAAGGAAAGGGGATGTACTCGCGGTGGCGCGCGTCGCCGCGATTCAGGCCACAAAGCGGACTTCTGAGTTGATTCCCCTCTGTCACCCGCTCGCACTCCGTGCGGTTGAAGCTAACTTTATAGAAATTGATGAAAAGACACTGCGCATTCTCGTCACGGTCAAGACGACAGGCGTCACAGGCGTAGAGATGGAGGCGCTCGTCGGCGCAACCGTCGGTGCTCTCACCGTGTATGACATGTGCAAGGCAATCGATCGCGGCATGGTGATCCGCGAGGCTTGCCTGCTCAAGAAAATCGGCGGAAAAAGCGGCCCCTATGAGCGTGAACAGGAGATGTCAAGGTAATGGAGAGCGAAAACACGGCTTTTGTCATCACGGTCAGCGACGGTGTATCTTCAGGAACGAGAGAAGATCAAGGGGGGCAGCTCGTGGCGGAATATCTTCTCGCGCTTTCGTTTATCGTTCATCGCACTGTGGTGCCTGACGATCGTTTGCAAATTGAGCGTGCGCTTCGCGCGGCGGTAGAAAAACAGTGCGCGCTCGTTGTCACGACGGGCGGCACTGGACTCGGTCCACGCGATGTCACGCCAGAGGCGACGCGAAGCGTGATGGAGCGTGAGGTGCCTGGGTTGGCTGAGCAGATGCGGCGAATTGGACTGGAGCAAACGCCGTTTGCGATTCTGTCGCGAGGCGTTTGCGGAGTGTCTGCGCGCACGCTGATTTTAAACGTCCCTGGCAATCCAAAAGGTGCAGTCGACTCCCTCAAGGCGGTTGCACCTGTCCTCAAGCACGCGTTGGCCGTCTTGCGGCGGTCGCGCTATGATCACGCGCTAGAAAAGGACTGAACGCAGGTGACCCAAAGCGACAAAGCCAAAGAGTGGGGACAGCCGCAGCTTCAACTCGACGCGCTCATTCAAGCGATGCACGACGCGATGGTGGCCATCGACCTCCGGGAAACGATCGTTCTGTTCAATCCGTCTGCCGAGCGTCTCACTGGCGTGCGCGCCGAGGATGCGCTTGGCATGCCAGTATCAGAAGTTATCCCAAACAGCCGTCTTCCGCACATCTTGCAGACGGGTCAGGCAGAGATCAATCAAGTGCAAATGCTTCACCACCGCTCGATCGTTACAAACCGCGTCCCCGTCCTCTCACCGGACGGGGACGTGACGGGCGCGATCGCGGTTTTTCGCGATACGACAGAACTGCTCGACTTGGCGGCTGAGGTCCTTCATCTCAAAGAGATCCAGACGCTGCTTGAAGCGATTTTTGAGGCGACGCAGGATGCGATTTCTGTTGTCGATCAACACGGCATTGGACTGCGCATTAATTCGGAATACACCCGTCTGACTGGATTGTCGGAACAGGATGTCATCGGCAAGGCTGCAACGGTTGATATTGCAGAGGGCGAGAGCATGCACATGCGCGTGCTTAAGACGGGACAACCTGTGCGCAATGTTTCCATGAAAGTGGGGCCCTATCGCAAAGACGTTCTGGTGAATGTCGCGCCGATGCGCGTGCACGACCAGTTAATCGGCAGTGTGGCGGTTATCCATGACCTTTCAGAAATGCGGGCGCTCACGGAACAGTTGCAACGAGCGAATGCACAAATTCGGCGACTGGCGACGAAGATTACATTTTCGGATATCATCGCGAAAAGCCCTGCGATGCTCGAGGCGCTCGAAGCGGCAAAACAGGCGGCGCGCACGCGCGCGACGGTGCTTTTGCGCGGCGAGTCAGGCTGTGGGAAGGAACTTTTTGCGCACGCGATCCATCAGGCGAGCGATCGCGTCTCGGGTCCTTTTTTGCGCGTCAATTGCGCGGCGCTTAGCGATTCGGTGCTTGAAAGTGAGTTGTTTGGCTACGAGGAAGGGGCGTTTACAGGCGCGCGCAAAGGCGGGCGACGCGGATTCTTTGAAGAGTCGGACGGCGGCACGCTGTTTCTCGATGAGATCGCGGAGTTGTCAATCGGGACACAGGCGAAACTTTTGCGCGTTCTCCAGGAGCGCGAGATCATCCCGGTGGGCGGTACACGTGTGCGGCATGTTGATGTGCGTGTGATCGCCGCGACGCATGTAAACCTAGAAAAAGCGATGGCGGATGGCCGTTTTCGCGAAGATCTTTATTACCGCCTGCATGTTTTGCCGATCGCCATTCCCCCGCTTCGCAAGAGAACGCAAGATATTCCACTTCTTGCTTTCAATTTTCTCACGCGCCTAAACGCAGAATACGGGCGACATGTGCACTCTATCGCAGATGACGCTTTGGCTCGGCTCCTTGAATACGCGTGGCCAGGCAATGTGCGAGAACTGGAAAATGTACTGAGCCGCGCGTTGATTCGCATGGATTATCGCGAACAGATCATCGAGCTACGCCATCTTGTGCCATCCCTTGAACAGCGGGACGTAGCGACTGATGTTTTTCCTGTCCTAACGGATGATACACTTGCGAACCAACTGAAGCGGGCGGAGCGGATCGCAATCGAAAATGCGCTGAAAAAGGCGCACGGGAATCGCGAAGAAGCGGCGGCGCGCTTGGGTGTCTCTGTGCGCTCGCTCTATTATAAACTTTCACGTGATCAGGAGTAAGACGATATGCAATTTTATGCATGCAAAAATTTGCATTAACTGCAATGGATTGCGCGCCAGGGTTAGGGTAAGGCCGGATAGTGTTGAATGAAAATCGCGCGTTGACAAGGGAGAAGCCATTCAACACCAAAGATTTTATGTTTGTTAAAAAATGGACGGAATGAAATGCTTGGTTTGGCACGCATTTTGCTATGATGAGGGGTGCGCGGTGAAATGAATGATACTGACGCAGCCTCAGGAGGGTGAACAATGATTTTTGAACAACTCGCGCAGTACGATTATGAGCAACTCGTTTTCTGTCATGATGAGAAAGCTGGACTCAAGGCAATTATTGCGATTCATGATACAACGCTTGGACCCGCACTTGGCGGCTGCAGAATGTGGTCGTACGCTTCTGAAGAAGAAGCGATCACCGATGCGCTGCGACTCGCACGCGGTATGACGTATAAAGCTGCGGCCGCTGGCCTTGATTTGGGTGGCGGAAAAACGGTCATTATCGGAAACGCGAAAACGGACAAGACCGAACAGATGTTTCGCGCGCTCGGCCGCTACATCGAAGGATTGCACGGCCGCTATATCACTGCGGAAGATGTCGGAACGACGGTTGAGGATATGGATCGCATCCATCAAGAGACGCGCTATGTCACCGGTATTTCAAAAGCGTACGGGAGTTCTGGCAATCCAAGTCCGATGACGGCGTATGGCGTTTTTCGCGGTCTCAAAGCGGCAGTCAAGCAAGTTTATGGAACGGATGATCTGGGCGGAAAAACGGTTGCGGTTCAGGGACTTGGAAACGTCGGCTTCGGGCTTTGTGAATACCTGCACAGTGAAGGCGCGAGCCTGATTGTCACGGATATATCGACGGACAACGTGCAACGCGCTGTCTCACAATTCGGCGCGAAGGTGGTTGATCCAAATGAAATCGCGTCCGTATCTTGCGATGTTTTTGCGCCTTGTGCGCTTGGCGCTGTGATCAACGATCAGTCCATTGAGCATCTGCGTTGCCAAATTGTCGCAGGAGCCGCAAACAATCAACTCGCAGAGGCGCGCCACGGTGACTGGTTGCATGAACACGGAATTCTTTACGCGCCTGATTATGTGATCAATTCTGGTGGGCTTATCAATGTCGCCGATGAATTGGAAGGGTACAATGCGGAGCGGGCGATGAAAAAGGTGTCTGGCATCTACGAGATCATGCTCCATCTTTTTGCCATTTCAGCGTCACAGAATATCCCGACGTATCTGGCGGCCGACCAACTGGCAGAGCAGCGCATTGCGGCGATGCGCCAGGTGCGCAGCACGTTTTTGCCTGTCTCCCGTTCGCTCATCCATCGAAACGGCACGCATTCCTGAAGGGCATTCTTTTAAAAGAGCTTGTCAGACGGTGGAACTTCATGGCAAAGTGGTACCGTGGGTAGATGAGCGCAAAATTTGTAGATTCAGGGATTGAACCAAAGGTGGTATCAGCGTGACAAATGAGTTGGATGTGGTCGTAGTCGGCGGCGGAACCGGTGGGTATGTGGCAGCGATTCGCGGCGCGCAACTAGGGCTGCGCGTCGCCGTTGTCGAGTCAAGTGATTTGGGGGGGACCTGTCTGCATCGTGGGTGTATTCCCTCAAAGGCGCTTTTGCGCACTGCAGAGGTTTTGTCTACCGCCCGAGAGGCAGATGCTTATGGCGTGGAAGCTAGGGATGTGAGGCTGAACCTAAAGCGCGCCATGAAGCGAAAAGGGTCGATTGTCGAGACGCTGCATCGCGGTGTAACGCATTTAATGAAAAAGCATAACATCGAAGTGATCCGCGGTTATGGGCGTATTATGGGACCTTCCATTTTTTCGCCGAGCGCAGGCGCCGTGCGCGTGACGCTTGAAAATGGGGATGAATTGACACTCACGCCGCGCAGCACGATCATTGCGACGGGCTCCAGTCCGCGCGCGCTCCCCGGGCTGCCGTTTGACGGCGAGACAATCCTCTCATCTGACGATGTGCTGAAGATGGAAAAGGTTCCGTCATCCATCCTGATCGTGGGTGGAGGGGCGATCGGTGTAGAGTGGGCATCGATGTTTCAAGATTTTGGCACGCGTGTGACCGTCGTTGAGGCGATGCCTTCGCTTCTTTTTCAAGAAGATGAAGAGATCGGCCGCGAGATGACGAGGCTGTTTAAAAAACGTGGGATCGCGGTTTTGACGGATGCGACGCTTGACGTTTCTTCGGTCGCGCGCGTGGCTTCGGGGATTGAAGTCGACGTGGTGCAAGGTGAGCGGCGTGAACGCGTGTCCGCCGAGGTGGTGCTTGTCGCCGTCGGGAGAAGTCCGAATGTCGAGAATATCGGGCTTGAGGCAACGCGGATCCAGGTGGAACGCGGTGCGATTGTCGTTGACTCCCATCTGCGCACGGCAGAACCGAACATCTACGCGATCGGGGATGTCATCGGTGGACTGCAATTGGCGCACGTCGCGTCGCACGAGGGAATTCATGCGATGGAGACCATCGCGGGGATTCAGAATTCACCGATCCAATACGACCAAGTGGCGCGATGCACCTACAGTCGACCGGAGGTCGCAAGCGTTGGGATAAGCGAAAAGGTGGCGCGCGCCGCGGGCATCATGTCAAAGTGGGCAAGTTTTCCTTTAAAGCAAACGGGAAGGCGCTTCTTTTTGGAGAATCGGACGGTTTTATCCGCATCCTCGCAGATGTTGACACCGGCGATTTGCTTGGTGTGCACATGAATTGGATCTGGCCAAACCGAATCAAGGATCACAGGGCGAAGATTCGCCGCGTCATCGCGCGCTTGGGCTCTCTGATGAGAATGTGCGCGAGATGTACCGCACGATGGTCTTAACCAGGTTGCTTGATGAGCGCATGTGGCTTTTGAACCGCGCTGGAAAGATTCCCTTTGTCGTATCCTGCAAAGGGCAAGAAGGGTCGCAGATCGGCGCGGCGTTTGCGCTTGATCCAGCGCGCGACTATGTCGCACCGTACTATCGTGATTTTGGCGTCGTTCTCCGCTTTGGCATGAGCGCGCGCGACATCATGCTAAGCGCCTATGCGAAGGCGGAAGACCCAAACAGCGGCGGCAGGCAAATGCCGGGTCACTTCAGTTCGCGCACACGCCATATCCTTAGTGGGTCAAGCCCGGTGTCAACGCAGATCCCGCACGCCGTAGGGATTGCACTTGCGGCGCGCATGCGTGGCGAAAAGCTCGTCACCTACACCTCGTTCGGGGAGGGGTCAAGCAATCAGGGGGATTTTCACGAGGCGGCGAACTTTGCCGGTGTACACAAGCTTCCGGTCATCTTTTTCTGTGAGAATAACCTCTACGCTATCTCCGTGCCTCAGAACCGTCAATTGGGGTGTGCGCATGTTTCTGATCGGGCAATCGGCTACGGTATGCCTGGGGTGCTGGTGGATGGAAACGATGTTTTGGCAGTGTATGAAGCAGTCTCTCAGGCGGTTTTGCGCGGATTGAACGGCGAGGGGCCTACGCTGATTGAAGCGGTATCCTATCGTATCAATCCGCACTCAAGCGATGATGACGATCGCTCGTATCGTTCGCGTGACGAGGTTGAGGAAGCAAAGAAAAACGACGCGCTGGAAGTGTTTCGGGATGAGCTTATGCGCTGTGGCGTGTGGAGCAAAGAGGATGAAGAAGCGCTTCGCAAGGAATTGCAACGCGTGGTTGATGAGGCGACGGAGTATGCGCAAAAGGCTCCTTTGGCTGAGCCGGAAACTACCTTAGATCACGTCTACGCGAAGTGAGGAGAAACGACGATGGCAGTGAAACTCTACATTGACGCGATTCGTGAAGCGATGCAAGAAGAGATGCGCCAGAATCCAAATGTCTTTGTGCTTGGCGAGGACGTGGGGTTGCGTGGAGGCGTGTTTCGCGTGACGCAGGGCATGATTGAAGAGTTTGGACCCGAACGCGTCATGGATACGCCGCTTGCCGAGTCAGCGATTGTTGGTGTCGCGATTGGCGCGGCGGCCTACGGCATGCGTCCGATCGCAGAGATTCAGTTTGCGGATTTTATCATGCCAGCGGTCAACCAGATTATCAGCGAAGCGGCAAAACTGCGCTATCGGACACAGGGCGACTGGCATTGTCCACTCGTCATCCGCGCCCCGTATGGCGGAGGTGTGCACGGCGCACTCTATCACTCGCAGAGTGTGGAAGCGCTTTTTTACCATGTACCAGGGTTAAAGATTGTGACGCCGGCTACGGCGGCAGACGCAAAAGGACTTCTGCGCGCCGCACTGCGCGACCCTGATCCCGTGCTCTATTTTGAACACAAAGGCATGTATCGCGCGATTCGTGACGATGTCCCAGAAGGCGATTTCACAGTGCCGATTGGCAAGGCGCGCGTGGCGCGCGAAGGCGATGACCTCACAGTGATCACCTATGGGCTGATGGTCCATCACACGCTGACGGCGGCAGAACGGCTTGCGGCGGATGGGATATCTACCCATGTCATCGATCTGCGCTCGATCCTTCCGCTTGATCGCGAAGCTATCCTCGAGGCGGCGCGGCGTACGGGGAAGGTGCTCATCGTGCATGAAGACAACAAGACTGGCGGGATTGGCGCGGAGGTATCGGCGCTCATCGCCGAGGAGGCGCTCTTTGATCTTGATGCGCCGATTGCGCGGCTTTGCGGCCCAGATGTTCCAGCCATGCCGTTTAGCGCGCCGCTCGAAGCGTTTTATATGCTCAATTCGACCAAGATTGAAGATGCGATGCGCAAACTCGCCGCGTTTTAATACGCAGTACTGCGAATTTTTTAGAGGAGGGTCTTTTTTGGCTGAGATCCGCATGCCAAAGCTTGGTGAGAGTGTCACGGAAGGAACGATCGGGCGCTGGCTAAAGCAGATCGGCGATTCCGTTGCGCTTTATGAGCCGATTGCCGAAGTGATTACAGATAAAGTGAATGCGGAGATTCCCGCCGAAACTGCAGGGACGCTTACGGAGATTTATATCAAGGAAAACGAAACGGTTCCTGTGGGAACGCGGATTGCCTTTATCAAAGAGGCGGGTGAGAGCGGAGACCGTGAAACACCCCTTGTATCAGCCAGCCGTGAAAAAGTAGAAGTGTCGGCGCTTGAGATGCCGCACGCAAAGGATCAGGATGACGCTTCGCGCAGCCGCTATTCTCCCGCTGTTGTGCGTTTGGCGCAGGAACACAATGTGGCGCTTGACAAACTGCGCGGGACAGGGCTTGGCGGGCGCATCACACGAAAAGATGTGCTGCTCGCAGTGGAACAAGGCGCAAAGGGCGTGAAGGGAGAGCGCGCCAGCCAGCCAAGCGGTGGCGGGACGTTCGCGACATCTGTCGAGCAAAATCCTCCTTCCAGTGCAAATGCATCAAGCCAACGCGCGTTTGAGCCGACGATGTCTGCGCAAAAAAAGGACGCGTCAGGCCATCTTGGAGCCCGCGACGTAAGCATGCCAATCACGCCGATTCGGCGAACGATCGCCACGCGCATGAAGATGAGCAAACACGAGATTCCGCACGCCTGGATGATGGTTGAGGCTGATGTTACGGGGATGCATCAATTGCGCGCGCGCCACAAAGCGGCGTTTCGCGAACGTGAAGGCATTGAACTGACTTATTTCCCGTTTTTTTTGCGCGCGGTTGCGGAAGCGCTCAAGGCATATCCGCTGGTTAACAGCGAGTGGACCGATGACGCGATTCTCATCAGGGGGGATATCCATCTCTCCATCGCGGTGGCAACGAGTGACGCACTGGTCGTGCCTGTCATTCACAACGCCGATCAACTGACGGTGACGGGGCTTGCGCACGCCGTGTCAGATCTCGCCACGCGTGCCAGATCCAATCGTCTCACGCTCGACGATGTAAAAGGCGGTACATTTACAGTGAACAACACGGGAGCTTTTGGCTCGATTCAATCGCAACCGATTATCAATGCCCCACAGGCGGCCATCTTGTCTGTCGAATCCATCGTGCAGCGTCCGGTGATCCGCGGCGGCGATAGTATTGCGATTCGTTCCATGGTAAACTTGTGTATGAGCTTGGATCATCGCATTTTGGATGGCTTTATTGCAGGGCAATTTATCAAATCGGTCAAACAGCGTGTTGAGGCGTATACGGTGGATTCTGATTTTTAGTGTGCGTGTTGAAAGGATGAGGCTCCCGTGACAGACGGAGAAATCCTGCGTAATCGTGCAGTTGCCGAACCGATGGATGAACCGGTTTTGCGGCGTCCTGATTGGCTGAAGGTTCAGTTAAAGACCACAGGTGATTTTCAGGATCTCAAGAAAATCATGCGCGGCGAACGGTTACATACAGTGTGTGAAGAGGCGCGTTGCCCAAACATTTATGAGTGTTGGGCCAATCGCACCGCGACATTTATGATTCTTGGCGATACGTGCACAAGAGCGTGCCGGTTTTGCGCAGTTCACTCTGGCAAGCCGACAGAGCTTGACCTTCAGGAACCGGCGCGCGTGGCAGATGCAGTTGTGAAGATGGGACTGCGCCACGTTGTCGTCACTTCGGTTGCCCGCGACGACCTTGAGGATGGCGGGGCGCTTGTCTTTGCTAAAACGATCGAGGCGATTCGAACAGCTCGCCCGGAATGCTCGATTGAGGTTCTTATCCCTGATTTTATGGGGAATCGCGCTTCACTTCAAACTGTGATGGACGCGCATCCGGCGATACTGAATCACAACGTGGAAACGGTCAAGCGTTTGACACCGCGTGTTCGCTCAAAGGCAACCTACGAGCGGACACTTGAACTGCTCGGGCGCGCCTATGAGATGAATCAGGGCATTCCCACCAAATCGAGTATCATGATCGGCGTGGGAGAGACTTGGGAGGAGATCCTTCAGACGATGGATGATCTGCGCGCTGTCAACGTCTCCATTTTGACGATTGGACAGTACCTTCAACCGACGCGAAAACATCTGCGCGTCGCGCGCTATTACACGCCTGAAGAGTTTAAGGCACTAAAGGATGAAGGGATCAAGCGCGGATTTCGACATGTCGAGTCCGGGCCGCTCGTGCGCAGTTCTTATCACGCTCATGAACAGGCGACAGGCGCTGCAGGTGCCATTCACGCGTAGAACTTGTGGATGTGGTCGCTTTTCAGAAGTTGCTGCGCGTTTCACATCGTGATGGAAGCCACAAGCAAAAAGGCGGTGCAGGGATGGCAGAGATTATTCTCTACTCAAGTACGGGATGCGAGTATTGCAAGAAGATTAAAGCAGACTTGACCTCGTGGGGTCTTCACTATGAAGAGCGCAATGTCACAGAAAATGAGGCGTACTTTGACGACCTCCACCGTCAGGGCATCTACTCGGTGCCTGTTACATTTCTCGGCAGTGAACCCGTCATAGGCTATCGCCCGAACGCGATGAAAAAGAAGCTTGCCGAACTCGGTATTGAAGCAAAGACGCGCGTTGATGTGAGCGATGAGTTGGCAGAACGTGACGCGGAAGAGGTTTTCTCGGCACTTGAACCGGCACTGTATGACACCTTGTACGATCTTGTGATCATTGGCGGCGGTCCGGCTGGCTCTTCTGCCGCAGTCTACGCGTCGCGCGGGCGGTTAAAAACGCTGGTGATTGATAAAGCGCCGACGGCAGGCGCGCTTGCGCTGACCCACAAGATTGCAAACTATCCGGGCGTGCTCGGTGAAGTCACGGGACTGGAATTGCTCACGCTCATGCGCAGACAGGCCAGGCAGTTTGGGGCGCAGTTTGTGCGTTCGCACATCACGGGTCTGGTGGCGGGAACAGATACGCATCAGGTTCACCTGCCGGATGGCGTCATCCAAGCAAAATCGCTTTTTGTTGCCGTCGGCTCGCGCGGTCGCATTTCAAAGGTTAAAGGTGAAGAACGCTTTGAAGGACGCGGTGTCAGTTATTGCGCAACGTGCGACGCTGCTTTTTTTGAGGGTAAAACGGTTGCGGTGTTCGGTGACAACGGCGAAGCCGCAGAGGATATTCGCACACTTTCTCGCTTTGCAAAGAAAGTGCACGTTTTTTTGCCAGGAAAACAATTCGGCGCCGACGTGGAACCGGACGAGATCGAGACTCTTGAACATGTTGACATTCATCCCAATCACCAACTTCGAGAAGTGCTTGGTGAGGATCGCTTTGAAGGGGTCGTTGTGAAAGGCCCAGACGGTGAGGCGTCGGTGAATGTGGACGGTGTCTTTATCTATCTCTCAGGCAATCGACCCGGCACTGACTTTCTGACAGGCATTGTCGATCTTGATGAGGATGGCTATGTGGTAGTTGATGAATATTTGCGCACATCACAACCAGGAATTTTTGCCGGCGGTGACGCGCGGCGCACACCTGTAAAACAGGCGGTTGTGGCGGCGGCAGACGGAGCGATCGCCGCGATGTCTGCGGATCAATACGTACATCGTCGCAAGCGGATCGTTGCGCAGTACAGCTGACCCATCGCACGCCGCTTTGATTTTTGGAAGCTCGCTGCAAAGTGTACCCGTTACGCTGGTACCTTTTCGCGATGCTTCCGTTTTCATAAGTGAAAGGTGCGCCGTTTTGAGTGAAGAATTGGACCGCCGATTTTGTCACCTACTGTTTGGGAAACTGTGCATTCGTCAGTGGTATGATCTGATTGCGCTTCATGAACTTTGGCATCTCGCGCAGTTTAAAGAAATGATGAAAAACTGGAATGAAGAAAAAGGGGGAGAATGATCCTGCATGGATGTCGATTGCCACGCACATATCATTTATGGCGTCGATGACGGCGCAGCGTCGTTAGAAGAGGCACTCGCGATGGCGCGACTCGCTGTGGCAGAGGGGACAACGCGAATGTTCGCAACGCCACACGGTTTTACGGACTCTTATCATGTTGAGCCACACGTCACAAAAGAGAAAACGATGAAACTCAATGAAGCTCTTAAACGCGAAGGCGTACCGCTTGAGATTGTTCCTGCGATGGAGATTCATCACTCCGTTCAAAAACAGGATCACGTGATGGAAGATCTCGCGCGACTTCGCAGCGGACAAGCGATTGGATACGGCGCTACGGCAAAACCGCGGGCCATTCTTCTTGAATTTTCTTTTTATGAATGGCCTGCCGATGCGGCCTCGACGTTGCGTGCGCTGCGCGATGAGGGGATCCAGGTTGTCCTTGCGCACCCTGAACGTTACATACCGCTTCGCACTTCGCCTGAGTTGCTTGATGAAGCATTGGCTGAAGGCGTTTATACTCAGTTGACAACGGGTTCGATTTTGGGGAAATTTGGCGTGCACGCGGAGCAACTCTCCAAAAGGTGGCTCAGCGAAGGCAAGGCGCACATTATTGCGAGTGACGCGCACAGTGTGGCAATTCGCCCTCCAGGATTGCGCGAGGCGTTTGCCCGCGTTCGCGAGGAGTGGAACCTTAAAGAGCAGGCAGATCGCTGCGCAAGAAACGCGCAAGCGATCTGGGAACTTGTGAGAGCGTGAAACGCGTTGTAGATCGTGTGATGGGTTTCTATGCTATTCGCACTAGGTGAGGGGTTTGAGATTGGCCACGATGTTTGCGCGATGCGGTTCAAGAAAGGGTGGGAGCACGACCGATTCGCCGAGTGTCTCCATGGGTTCATCAACGGTAAAACCGGGTTCGTCTGTGGCGATTTCAAAGAGAATGCCGTTAGGTTCGCGAAAGTACAGGCTGCGGAACCAAAAACGATCGACTTCGCCGCTGTTTGGAATGCGAAACTGTCTCAATCGCTCTGCCCACTGGTGGTATTCTTCGAAGGTCGGTGTCCGAAAGGCGACATGATGGACGCTGCCTGCGCCTGATCGCGCTGGCCTTAGGTCGGGTTGAACCGCGACATGGAGTTCTGCGCACGCGCCACCGTCGCCCATCTCATAGACATACACTTGATCCGTTTGGCGATCTGGCAGGGAGTAGCTGCGAACTTGGCGCATGTTGAGCACATTGATGAGTACGACATCCGTGTTGTGCAGATCGGGTACGCTCAACGTGATGGGACCCTGTCCGCGAATTTGCATGGAAGGTGGCACCACACTTTTTTCCCAGGCCTGGTGGGGATCACTTGTCGCACTGTCAGCAATGATCGCGAGGCGCTGCCCCTCAAAGTCTTCAAAGAGGATCGTTTCGCGTCCGTCAATTTCCTGAGGTGGATCGTGTTTAACCTGCTTTTCTGTGAGCCACTCATGCCACCAGTATACGGCCTGAGCATTTTTTACGCGTAATCCAGTGCGAATGATGCTGTGCGTACCCCGCTGTTCGCGCGGCACATCCCAATCAAAAAATGTCAAATCGTTACCGGGGGAACCAACGTTGTCCCCACTGTAAAAAAGGTGATATGCGCTGACGTCGTCTTGGTTCACACTGCGCTTTACCAGTCGCAAACCAAGGACTGACGTATAAAACGAGTAATTTTCGCGAACATTCGCTGTGACTGCGGTAAGATGATGAATACCCTTTAGATCCAATGGGTTGGCCTCCTTTAGAATTCGAGAATACCCAGTTTGACATTTGGCATGCGCGACACCTTTGCTCGGCGGTTGATTACCTAATGCTTATTATAACATAGCAATTAAAAAAATGTAAGTTATACGGAATGGCTGCGCATACATCTTTGAAAATGTGATGTGATGCCCATGTGATGAATGGAGAAAATGAAACCTTTTGGAGGAGAATGTTTGATGGAGAGAACAGGGCTTTGTGTCTTAAAGGAGATCGAGCTTTTTCGCGGATTGACAGATGACGAATTAAACAAGATTGTGCATCTTGCCAAAGAGCGACGCTGTCATCGCGGTGAGATCCTATTTATGGAAGGGGATGATCGTGAAGCAGTATTCTTTCTTCAACGCGGACTTGTCAAAGTATTCAAAGTGGATGATGAAGGAAAAGAACACATTGTCAATGTCCTGGGTGCCGGACAAATGTTTCCGCATGTCGGGTTCTTTCGCGATGATCCTTATCCTGGCACTGCACAGAGTCTTTCCGAGAGTAGCCTCCTTTTTATCAAGCGGACGCATTTTGATGCACTCCTTATGGAGCATCCTGAAATTACGCGAAAAGTGATGCGGGTCATGGGTGAACAGATCCTCATACTCCAAACGAAACTTCAGGAGTTGGCTACGACAGATACCCGGCAACGCGTTTATGCGTTTATTCGCCACATTTGTGACGAGCACGGTCAACCGGGTGAAAAAGGCGTTCATGTTAAACTTCACATGACACACGAAGAGATCGCGCACATGATTGGGATGACGCGCGAATCTGTGAATCGCTTGTGGAATGAGCTGCGACGGGATGGGACGATTATGGGAAATCGCGAGGAGTGGATCTTTGATCTGGATCGTTTGCGACGGGTCTGAAATATTACAAAGGTGTAGATAAGAGTTGCGTAGTGCGCGATCCTGTTTTTTTAGCGCGAACGTCTGTGGCGTATCGCGTGAAAATGACTTGAGTTGTTTTTTCTTCGCTTGGTGCTTGCGCTTCGCTGTCTTGTTTTACGATTGTAACGGTTAATGACAAATGGCATCATGATGAGCAGAAGAAAGAGAAGAAGGACTGCAGCGATCGACTTGATATTGATGAGTTCAGAATTGAGTGCAGTTTCATACGTAAGCGTGTCGTGTGTATGGGATATAATGTTTACGTATTCTCCGTCTGCGGCGAATGTCTTGGAATTTCCAGGCATGATCACGGATTGATAGCCATTGTAAAATACCAGTTGACCCTGTTGGTTTTCTCCGTTGTATTGCCAGTCTCCGATCACTCGTTCACCTACGGTGACCTCTGACATGAGGGGATTGCCTGTTTGAAACGGGTTCAAGGCGAAGATTGTGTTGGCGATAAGGAAGATGACAAGCGCTATCGCAAGGATGAGTGACAGTACGGAAAACATCAAGCGTGGTTCTCGTTTGTACCCAAATGGAAGGGATCGCTTCACGTTCGTTCAGCTCCTGAGAGTGTCGATCTGTCCGTATTTTTGATCCTATGAGTTATGCGACAGAAAGTATGTCTCAAAGTATGTCTCTATGAAAATGGATAGCGGCCCGAGACGGAGGGAATTCCTCGCGTTTCGGACCGCTGGCAGAAGTCGAATCTCTTGTTCTTATTTGGTCAATGCCCAGTCATAGCAATTCCACGTATCGACTCCCCAAGGATTAGGGACGTATCCGGTCATCCCGATGGTCGTGTCAATCTGTTGCGGTGCATAGAACCAAAGGGCGGGCAATTGCTGATGGAAGATGGCCTCCACTTTATTCATGATCGCCTTGCGCTGTGCGAGAGACGTCAATACGGACTGTTGCGCGAACAGTTTATCGACCTGAGGATTGTTGTATTGTCCAAAGTTCTGTGCGCCCATCGAAGTGAAGAGCTGGTATGGACCAAAGGTGGGATCTGTGCTGTCCCCGTATTCAAACTCTCCGAGATCCCAGCCCTTTCCGGAAGGAAGGACGGTACCGAAAAATTCGTTGGCAGGGTAATTGCGAATGACCAGTTGAATGCCTACTTGTTTCAACCAAAACTGTAAAAGCCGTTCTGTCGCCTCGCGATAGGCGTTTCCAGCAGTCGTTGAGTAGACGAGACGGAAGGTCTTTCCGTTTTTCTGGAGATACCCATTCGAGCCCATTTTCCATCCCGCTTGGGCAAGAAGTGTTTTTGCCTCAGTGGGGTTATAGGGATAGGGCTTGAGGTTTGGATTGTATGACCAGGCCATCGCGGGTTGGTCTGCCGCGAGGAGTTTTGCGTGACCCTTCCAGATATCCTGAACGATCGCTTGGCGGTTGATCGCCATTTCCAGCGCTTGACGGACTTTAACGTTGTCCAGGATCGGATTTTTCAAGTTGACGACAGCCATTTCAAAAGAAGGCTGATTTGCAAAGTGCAAGGTTGCACCTGGAATTGCCTGAATTTGCGGAACGGCTTCGATCGGGTCAAAATACCAAACGTTGAGCGCGTGCGCTTGCGCATTCGTCAAGAGTGTATCCTGGCTTGGGATGATTTTGAAGATGATCTCTTTTGATTTTGGTTTTGGTCCGTACCAATAGGGGTTAGCTGTGACGGTGATAGATGCTCCGGGAACCCATGAGACGAATTTAAAGGGTCCATCCGACACGGTCGGCGCGTGATTGAACGTTGCCGTGTTAACATTTTTTGGCGACATTTTCCCAAAGACGCTGTAGGGGAGAATGCCTGGTAGATTTCCTGAAAACACGTTATCGATAAATGACGGGTCCGGTTTTTTCAGGTGAATGACAAACGTTTTGGGATTGACGGTGTGAAAGCTCGCCACGTCAGTCCATCCAAGTGTGGAGACGGCGTTGACGAGCGGGTTCGTAATGATTTTGTAGGTGATCCACACATCTTTTGATGTGACAGGCTGTCCGTTGGACCACTTGGCGTTTGGTTTTAGATGAAAGGTGTACGTGAGACCATTTTTGGAGATGCCCCCGTTTGCGATGGTTGGCACGACGGTCGCGAGATTGGGGACGAGTTGATTATTTGGCGTTACAGTAAATAGATTGCTAAACATGCTTGTCTCGACGATGTCTGAGAAGGTTTGATCGGGCCCAAGAATCGGATTGAGGTTGGCTGGCTCTTCAAAAAGTCCGTCGATGATCGCACCTTGGCTGGATGGTGTCGCTGCGTGCGCGGCGACGGTTGTCAATAAATTTCCGCCCAAAAGGACTGAGGATGCGAGTGTTGCGGCTAAGGTGATGCGCACGTGTGTCTTTGTCATTTGTGAACCCCCCATGTGATGATGGCCGTAATTGGAACTTCTGCAAATCTATCTCATGATCGCCCCCCTTCAAGGGTGTAGCTCGCATCAAACGCGTCGCGGACTGCGTCGCCAAGAACGTTGATGCATAGCACCACGAGAAAAATCATCAACCCTGGAAAGACGGCGAGCCAAGGCGCGCTTGTCAAGTAACTCTGCGCTTGATTGAGAAGATATCCCCACGAAATATTGGGTGGCTGTACGCCTGCACCAAGAAAACTCATCACAGATTCAAGCACGATCGCCTGTCCCACTAAAAGGGTTGTATTGACGATGAGCGGTGCGACGGCGTTTGGCATGATATGCGAGAAGATGATGCGTCCATGGCGACACCCGACGGTTTTTGCGGCGGTGACATAGTCGAGGCTTTTCAAATAGAGAAAGCGGCTGCGGATGATGCGCGCAGGATACATCCAGGATGTCAGGCTGATCACCTCGACGATGGTCGTCGGCGACGGTCCGAGCACCGCCACGAGCCCGAGAATGACAAAAAGGAGGGGCACGGACAGTCCGACATCGGTGAGTCGCATGAGAATCGCGTCGACGGTGCCGCCAAAATAACCTGCGATGGAACCGATGGCACCGCCGATCATTACGGCGATGAGCGCGGAAGACAGACCGATCATGAGAGAGATTCTTCCGCCGTACAGCACCTCTGTGAAGAGGTCAATCCCCACATCGTCGGTTCCCATGAGGTGGGCACTGCTTGGCGGCGCCAGCATCGCGTTTAGATCGGGGGTGTTCAGTGTATACGGCGCTATCCATGGTGCAAAGATGGCGGACAGCGCCACGAGGAGCAAAAAACCTGTTGCGACGACCGTGATCTTATTGCGAAAAATGCGCTTGATCATGCGCTGCTGATTCGCTGTTACTATGGAAAACGGTTTTGCTGCGGTCGGTTCTGTAGCAATCGCCACGTCAGAGCACACTCCTTATGGATTGAACCTCAGTCATATTTCACGCGTGGGTCGAGCACTGCATAGAGAACGTCAGCGAGGATATTTGCGAGAACGATGATCACAGAGAGCAAAGAAATGACGACCATGATGACAGGGTAGTCATCCTGTGTAATCGCTTGGATAAAGAGGCGGCCCATACCAGGCCAGGAAAAGATTGTTTCTGTGACAAGCGCTCCTCCAAAAAGATAAGCGCCATCCATGACCATCACGGTGATGACTGGAAGAAGTGCGTTCTTTAGCGCGTGCTTCCATGTGATGACGGATGGGAACAATCCTTTAGAACGCGCAGTGCGGATATAGTCGGCCCCCAAGACTTCGAGCATCGAGGAGCGGACATAACGGCTCTCATGTGCGACAAGATAGAGAGCTAGGATACTGACGGGCAATACGGCATGCCAGATCAGATTGCCGAGGGTGAGGGCCTGGCCAGGAGAGGACATGCCGCCTACTGGAAACCACTGTAGTTTAACGGCAAAGAGTACAAGAACCATCAATCCTAACCAAAAGGTAGGCATGGCGACACCGATATAACTGAGGATGGTCAAAAGATAGTCCCAGATGGAGTATTGGCGAAGCGCGCTGAACACGCCGATGACAAACGATAGAATGACGGCAATCACAAAGGATGAGAGCATCAATTCGAGGGTCGCTGGCATGCGCTGTAGCACCATTTGCAGTGCAGGCACGCCGTAGGAGAAGGAATAGCCAAAATTGCCTTGTAAAGCGCCACCCAGCCAGTTGAGGTACTGTACCCAAAGCGGTTTGTTGAGACCAAAATTAGCTTTAAGCTGTGCCAGCAGTTCTTTGGTCATTCCCGGCTCATGATCATACATGGCAAGCGGTCCGCCCGGGATCGCGTGCATCATGAAAAACAACAAGAGAGAGATTCCCAGCAAGACAGGAATGGATTGAAGCAGACGCCTGATGATGAAACTAAACACGCCATCATTCCTCTCTGTGAAATCAAAGAAAAGGTAACTCTTCTTTGCAGATTAAAGGGAGAGTTCAAAATATTTTTGTGAGACAAAATATATCAAGTAGATTACATTCGGTCAATCCTATACGCAGTATTTTCATATTTATTCATAGACAGATTTGGTGTTGCGCGCCTTGACGTTTACCAAATGGACCGTTAAATTACTAATAATTCTATATAGGGGGTGAACGCATGCTGATGAAACTGTCGTCGTGGCAGTTTTATGTGCGCCTTTTTGGTCCGATGAAAATGCCAAACGCGATACGTCTGTCCTTTTCTGGCGACTCATACGGCATGCCGCATCCCAACGGATAACACACCTTGGCGATCTGCAAAACCTTCGAGTCCAGCCATTCAGGGACGTATCCTGGAAGGTTTTTCTTTTTGGACGAAACGGAGGACAGGAAAACGTGGATGAATTTATCAATCAAGTGCGAGCAGGGCAGAAAAATCTCATCGCGCTCTACGCATTTGTTGCGGCGTCGCAATTTTGGGTGGCTGGTACAATCCATCGGTCTATTCCACGCGTCACAACTTGGCAGTGTAATTGGTGTGATCGCAATTCTTGGCGTGACCTATTGGTGGCGTGGTAGGGAGAGAGTGAATTGACCCATTTTTTGCGTGGATCGTCATTTTTTTGTTGCAGTACAACTCATAACCTTATAGAATCGTTGCATACGCATTATAGGAATGTCTTGGTGAAGGCCTTTTAGCTGCATTCTTGAGGGGTGGGTGGTTGCCTTCGTGAAAACGATTTCAAGCGATTAGACTCAATCTCATTTTTAGTTGCCTGATTTCGTGTACTAATTTTTTGGTTCGTCTGCGCAATCGTTTGCACATATGCTATAAATCGATTCTTGTTGATTTGATTCTAAAAAGGAGGTTGTATGATGAAACGCAGGATTTTTAATAGAAGGCAGAAGATCAACCGCGCTGCCGGGATCGTTCTTACATTAGGGTTGCTCTATCCTGTCATGGGGGCACACGCAACAACGTATTCAACGGTTCAGTGGGATGGCCTTTTTGCAGACCAAGGGCCATTGTATTTTTCACCGCAAGAGCCATCACCGATTGATCCGGTTCAGCTCACGTTGCGTGCAACTGCGAATAATTTAACAAGTGCTGAGGCGATTGTGTATGACAATGTAACAGGCATAACGTCGACGTATCCCATGAGCTATTCTGGAACTGATGCGAATGGTCTGTATGAATTTTGGACTGTCACGCTGCCCGCGAGCGCAGATACGAGGTTTTACTATTTTCAAGCGAATGACGGAACGAGCACTGCTTATTACAACGGGTTTGGCGCTGCGTCAACGGCTCCTGCCAATGGACCCACAGGTGGCGATTTTTGGATTGCACCTGGGTTTACGACGCCGACTTGGGCTCAAAGAGGTGTACAGTATCAGATTTTTGTTGACCGTTTTTTTAACGGAAACACAGCAAACGACGTGACCAATGGCGCCTATACCTGGCAAGGGAATCCGACGGTTCAATTGAATTGGGGACAGGACCCGGAACTTGGCAACCAAGGTGGAACAGATCAAGTCGCATTTGCAGGCGGGGATCTGGAAGGGGTTGACCAAAAGCTTTCGTATATCACGAATTCACTGGGAGCCAATATTCTTTATCTCAATCCAATTTTTACTGCAAACACAAATCACAAGTATGACACGCAAAACTATTTTCAAGTGGATCCGCACTTTGGCGGAAATTCGGCGCTTCAACAGCTCTCTTCGGATGTTCACAATTCAACGGATTCAGCGGGGCAAAAGGGTCGCATAGTTCTTGATGGTGTTTTTAATCACACCGGGGCGAGCAATGCCTGGTTCCAAGGGGCACAATCGAGTCAGACCAGCTCATATTACAATTGGTATACTTTCTCCTCTTGGCCAAATTCCTACGCTACCTTTGAAGGTGTTGCGAATTTGCCTAAGTTGAATTATGGGTCGACATCCCTGCAGGGTGAAATTTATGGTAATAGCAACAGCGTGGTACAGACTTATTTAAATCCGCCTTATCTCATCGATGGCTGGAGGCTTGACGCGCCAGGCCATGTCGGGGCAAATGGCTACGATCCAGAAGCAAATGGAAATTACAATGATCCGACGAATCATGCGGTCTGGCAGGGATTTCGCTCGTCTGTCAAGGCAGCCAACCCGAATGCATTTATATTTGGGGAATGGTTTGAGGGATCACAGCCCTATGAATGGTTAAACGGCAATCAATGGGACAGTTCCGTCAATTATAACGGATTTTTGCAGCCAGCTTCCGAGTGGATCACTGGATATGATGACGGATTTAACGCGAATAGCATTGATCCCACCCAATTGGATCAATGGCTGCACAATACGCTTGTCCAAGCACCGCGTGCCGCACAATTGACACAGGTGAATCAACTGAGTACACAAGACACACCACGATTCGGAGAACGGGCTGCAGAGACCATCTCCTATAAAACGTATACAGCACCCAATGGTTCGACATTTACGGAGCCTTATGGAGGAACTCCGAATGTATGGAAAGACGATTTGGGTGCTTTTCTTGAATTTTCATATGTGGGACTTCCAACGATCTACTACGGTGACGAGTATGGCATGATGGGTGGAGGGACAAATGACGCAGGAAAGCGCTGGACGTTTGACTGGAGTCAGGTTGCCAATGGCGGCAACAGCGTTTTTCAACTCTATCAGCAGCTCATCGCGTTGCGTCATCAATACAGCGCACTTCGAGATGGTTCCTTCATGACCTTGGTGGCGGACGACAATACAAATGTCTATGCATTTTCCCGTTTTGATGCAAACCAGCGAATGCTGATCATCTTAAACAATAGTAACACAACACAGACAGAGACGATTCCGGCAGCTGACGCGGGCTGCTTGATCGGCAGCACCCTTACAAACGTGACCCCGCTGGTTAACGGTGTGACAGAAGCCGCAAGTTATACGGTTGACAGCAGCGGTAACATTACAGTTACTCTGCCTGGACACTATGCGACAATGTTAGAGCAGGCAGGAGGTCCACTCGTATCTGGCGCAGCTTTGCCCGCAGTAAGTTCTAATACAAGTCCACTCACAGCCGGTCAAACGGCATCCATTTATTATGATGGGTCTCTTGCTTCGACGGCGAGTACAGTGACGATGCATTGGGGGTACAATGGCTGGAATTCTATCATCGATACGCCGATGGTGAAACAGGACAACGGTTCATGGAAGGCGACGGTTTCGATTCCAGTCGGCTCACAGTTAAATGTCGCCTTTTACAATCAGAGTGGGACGTGGGATAACAACGGTGGGCAGAATTACAATATGGAAATTCAAATGCCAGGCACTGTGGATACCAATCCATATCCGCTTGTTGCGGGTCAACCAGCAACCATCTATTACGATGGCACGCTAGCTCCCAATGCCTCATCCATCGATATGCATTGGGGATACAACGGGTTTACAGGCGTGACAGATACAGCGATGACTAAACAGTCAAATGGCAGTTTTGCGGCGACGATTACAATCCCGGCAAATGCAAATGAGTTCAACGTTGTGTTTCACGACCAAAACAACAATTGGGACAACAACAGCGGAAACAATTACAATGTACCTGTGCAGTGATCACGCATAGAAGTTCAGACGGAAAGGATGTAAAGAAGATGGGCTTCAGACGTCGTTTTGAAAATGATGTGCCGTCAATCCCTCGCCTCTGAGCGAAGTGGATCCCATCATGATCTCTTTCGTCAGAGGACAGGCAATGTCCAGTGATTGACGGAGGGGTACAACATGAATAAAAAGGTTTTGGGCGGATTTTACATGGCGCTTGCGGCAAGTATTTGGGGCGGCATGTACGTTGTAAGCAAGCTGATCTTGACTGTGTTGCAGCCGCTTTTGCTTGTGTGGCTTCGCTACGTGGTCGCGCTCATCGTGCTGGCGTTATGGATGGTGATCACGCGTCAATCCTGGCGCATTCATCGCAAAGATATGCCAGCGATTCTGGCGATTGGGATGATCGGATATACCTTGTCGATTGGCGCGCAGTTTTATGGAACAAAGCTATCCACCGCACAGATGGGCGCGATGATTACGTCAGCGACACCTGCGTTTATGGTTGTTTTTGGCCGGATTTTTTTGGGTGAAAGGGTTACGCTGCGAAGGGCAGTCTCTGCGGTGCTTGCCACAATCGGTGTATTGATGGTCGTTGGAATTGGTGGATTTAATCGTTCCTATCAACTTGGCGGCTTCATTCTGGTCATTGCGGCACTTACATGGGCGCTTATGTCCGTCTTTGTCAAGCGTGTTCCGCATTCCTATTCGCAGGTTGCCGTCACAATGTACGCCATTTTGACGGCAACCCTTGCCATCACACCATTTGTTTATGCGCCGTTGATGCGCCTTTCACCAGGGGTTTTTTTCCATCCCGTGATCTTTGGTGGCGTGCTGTATCTTGGCGTGGTATCTACTGCTGGGGCATTTTTCTTGTGGAACAAGGGCTTGCAGTGGCTTGATGCCGGTACGGGTGGGCTCTATTTTTTCTTTCAGCCGCTGATTGGGACATGGCTTGGCTGGCTGATTCTCGGTGAGCGTGTAGGTTTCCTGTTTTGGATCGGAGCTTTTTTCATTCTTCTTGGGGTATCTCTCGTGATAAAAGAATAAGAAAACTGACAGTAAACGGAGAGGCAGGATTCACTGCGCTCTCTTTTTTTATGTTGATCGGCATAGCCCATCCTCGGAAAAGCTTGGATAACTCACCTGTTTTCTACACATACTTTTTTTACGGAATGCGTGAGGGGGCCGCTACATGATGAGAGATGCAAATCGAGGTATGACGAGAGTCACATGGATTTTTCTTGCGACGATCGTCTTTCTTGTCGCGCTGGGCGCCGTTTTGTGGTGGTTTGACGGTTATTGGTTAACGTCTAACAGATAACACTTCCAATGCAGACACCTTTGATGGCAGGGGGCCGCTACATGGCACTAGGACGTAAAACAAAAAATCTTCGTATTGGAATCGCCATTGTTGTGTTGGTCGCTGTCATGCTTCTCTTGTGGGAATTGCGCGTTTATCATCTCTACTCGGCGCGACCGTAATGGTTTGAGACGCGCTGAACATTTCATTTTGTCAACTCGAAATAGGATGCATTTTGAATCCCTCACAAAGGAGAAGATCATGGCGATGCATGGTTTTATCCGTCGCTCCATAAGGTGGCTGACACTTTCTATCTGTGCTTTATCATTGACAGGATGCAGTTCGAACGTTCTCGTTTTTCATCCGGCGGGACCCGTGAGCCGAATTGAGGAACATCTGATTATCTTGTCAATTATTCTTGTCACGATTGTCGTAGTACCCGTGATTCTTCTGCTTTGGTATATCGTTCGCACCTATCGCGACACGCCAAATAATACGGCCCCTTATGAACCAGAGTGGTCTGAGAGTCGCATGCTTGAGGGGATCTGGTGGGGGATTCCGATCGTGATCGTCGCTGTTCTCGGTTTTTTTACAGCAAAAGACACGTTTGCGTTGACGCATCCTCCGGAAAAGGTATCGAATCCACTCACGATCCTTGTCACATCCCTCGACTGGAAATGGATGTTTCAATACCCTGGCCAGCAGGTGGCCACAGTGAACTATTGTGAGATTCCCGCCCATCGTCCCGTCCAGTTTGTGCTCACGTCAAATGCTCCAATGAACTCCTTTTGGGTTCCAGAATTGGGTGGCCAAGAGTATACCATGCCGGGAATGGCGATGCGACTGTGGCTTCAGGCAGACCAACCGGGGGTCTATTATGGTCACGGCGCAAATTTTTCAGGCAAGGGGTTTGCGCATATGCAGTTCAATGTTCATGCAGTGAGACAAGTTCAATTTGACGCATGGGTACAACACGTAAAAATGACGGCCCCGCCTCTCACAATGAATGGATATCACGGCTTGGTGCAACCGAGCGTGGTTGGCCAGTTGTCCTATTCATCCTATCCGCCCACCATTTTTCGCGACATGATCAAGCAAGAAGGCGGAATGTACATGAAGCGGGATCTGTCTATTTTGGGGACGCCTGACTGAGGGGGTTTAGGGGAATGTCCATTGGTGTCACATGGGACTGAACTTGCTCAACCAGAATTGATATAGAGAGGAATTTGAGAGATGCCAGGCTATGATCGCCATCCGCCCACACCCTTTTTTGTCTCGGGTGACCCCATGATCTACGCTTCTGATGTTCTGATCGCATTGACGCTTGTCGGAATTGTTTTTGTGCTCACCTATTTTCGAAGATGGCGCTGGCTGTGGGAAGAATGGATCACGACAGTTGATCACAAAAAAATTGGCATTATGTACCTTCTCGCGGCGCTCGCGATGATGTTTCGCGGTGGGGTGGACTCTGTGTTGATGCGAACACAACTCGCGTTTCCGAACAACCACTTTCTCGGTGCAGAACACTACGACCAGATCTTTACGACACACGGAACGATCATGATCTTGTTCATGGCCATGCCGCTCATCTTTGCGATGATGAATATCGCGGTGCCTCTGCAGATCGGTGCGCGCGATGTGGCGTTTCCATACCTGAACGCGATTAGTTTCTGGCTATTTTTCTTTGGCGCAATGCTATTTAATCTGTCGTTTGTCATCGGAGGGTCGCCGGACGCGGGATGGGTCAGTTATCCTCCACTGGCAGAAACCCCGTTTGACCCAGGTCCAGGTGAGAATTTTTATCTTCTCGCGCTGCAAATCTCAGGAATCGGCAGCATCGCGACAGGGATCAATTTCCTGGTGACCATTTTGAGAATGCGCGCGCCTGGAATGACGCTGATGCGGATGCCGCTTTTTCCCTGGTCTGTTTTGTCTGCATCGGTCTTGATCATTTTTGCGTTTCCTGCATTGACGGTGGCGCTTGCGCTGCTTTTGATCGATCGTCTGGCAGGCGCCCATTTTTTTTCGATGGTGCAGGGCGGCAATCCGATGATGTACGTGAATCTCTTTTGGGTGTGGGGCCATCCCGAAGTCTATATTGTGGTTCTCCCGGCGTTTGGGATTTTCTCGGAAGTATTTGCGACATTCTCGCGCAAACGGATCTTTGGGTACACATCCATGGTCGCTTCCTTGATGACCATCGCGGTCATCAGCTACTTTGTATGGGCGCACCACTTCTTTACGATGGGGGCGGGACCTGGCGTCAATAGTTTTTTTGCCATCGCGTCGATGTGTGTGGGAATTCCGACGGGGGTAAAGGTGTTTAACTGGCTGTTCACGATGTTTAAAGGGAGGATTCGCACGTCGCTTCCCATGCTTTGGGCGATCGGATTCATTCCGAATTTCGCGATAGGCGGCGCGACGGGAATCATGTTGGCGGCAGCTCCTGGCGACTATCAGTATCACAACAGCTATTTTTTGATCGCCCACTTTCATCAGGTGCTCATCGGCGGCGTCGTCTATGGCATGCTCGCCGGGATGTACTATTGGTGGCCGAAGATGTTTGGCTTCATTCTTGATGAACGCATCGGACGCTATGCGTTTTGGCTCTTCAACATCGGGTTTTACGTTTGCTTCATGCCCCAATATCAACTCGGTTTTATGGGGATGACGCGAAGAGTCTACACCTATCCATCTGGACTCGGCTGGTCGACACTTAATCTCATTTCGACGATTGGCGCCTATTTGATGGGAATCGCCTTCATTCTCATCGTCGTCGAGATTCTCTACAGCGCAATTTGGGGTGTGCGCGACAAAACAGGTGACCCGTGGAATGGACGAACATTGGAGTGGTCTTTGCCCTCGCCAGCGCCCCACTACAACTTTGCCCATCTTCCTATTGTGACGGGGCGTGACGCGTGGTGGACGCAAAAAGAAGAAATGAAAAAAGGAGACGAGCAAAGAGTAACAAAACCGTTTCAGCCGATTCACATGCCAAAGAATTCCGGAAGGCCGTTCATTATGTCCCTGTGTTTCTTTTTTGGTGGGTTCGGGCTGGTTTTCGAGTGGTATCCGCTCGCGCTTGCAGGGCTTGTCGGTATATTGACGAGCCTCTTGATGCGATCGGTTGAGCGAGATACCGACTATTACATTCCTGTCGAAGAAATTCAGCATATTGAATCCAGTTTGGGGAGGGCATAGGTTTGGCGATTGCGCATGACGCCGTTTTGCCAGATTCGGATGAGACCAAACCGCTTGAATACCAGCGTGAAGATGATGTGCTTAAAATTTACGGATTTTGGCTTTTCATCGCGACGGACCTCGTGCTCTTTGGCACGCTATTTGCAACCTACGTGGTGTTGCGCGCAAACACAGCCGGGGGCCCGGGCGAGGCACAATTGTTTGAGGTGCCGATCTTTATGGCAGAGACGTTGATCCTGCTTACGAGTAGCTTTACATGCGGCTTGGCCACGTTTCAGATGCATCGGCAAAAGCGCGGCTGGCTTTCGTTTTGGCTTGTGGTAACCGTCTTGCTGGGGGCATCGTTCATAGGCCTTGAACTCAGTGAGTTCATCAAATACGCAACGCACGGGGCGACACTTCAGCGCAGCGCGTTTCTCTCCGCATTTTTCACACTCGTTGGCACGCACGGCTGTCACGTATCGCTTGGAATTCTCTGGATGCTGTCAATTCTCTATCAATTGTGGCGTACAGGACTTGACAGCACGACGGCGCGCAAGGTGTTTGTGGTCGGTCTCTATTGGCACTTTCTCGATGTCGTGTGGGTGTTTATCTTCACGGTCGTCTATCTTACGGGGGTGGCGCATGGATGAATACAAACGCGGCAGATCGGGCATTTCCTTGGAACCACATCGTGGGCTTTGTGTTGTCAATCGCGCTAACTCTGCTCGCTCTTTGGATGGTGCAGGCGCATGTGATCGGGTTTACTGCGCTTGTTTCACTGATCCTGGTATTGGCTGCTTTGCAAATTGTCGTTCAATTGTTCCTGTTTATGCACATCAGAGATAGTCCCGGTCCACGCTATCATATTGTCGCGCTTGCGCTGGGCTTGTTGTTTACCTTTGCGATTGTGGCAGGATCGATCTGGATCATGACGTTTGGCGGAAACCAGGCGTACTGACGCAGAACACGGGATTAACCTAATGGTCGAACTGAACAAACTGAACGTCCGCCTAGGCGTAGACGCTCAGTTTTTTTGTGCGCGTTGAAAGATGTTTGAAATTGTGCGGATGAACGCAGCGATAAGCCCGTCCGTTCATGTGTCTAGCTACATAGAGTAGATTAGGTCGAATTTGGAGGTGAACCATGAAAGCTGTATCTGCTCGCTCGAATGTACGGCTAAATGCGGTAGAGACGCAGAAATTTTTACAACGCATGCAATCAGATCCAGCGTTTTCTCGCAAACTGAGTGCAGTTCTTCATACGAACGACGAGACTCGTATTTCCGAATTTCTAAAAAGGAACGGATTCAAATTTTGACGCGCATTTGTTTGTCTCGTTTTGAAAGGAGGTGATGCATGTGGATCAAAGCCCGCTTCAATCGACTCATTTTGTGGATTTGCCAAACACGCTCAAGATGTCGAATGTTCACGGTTTGCTCAATCATCTAGGGTTGACAAATACGGCAAATCTGCCAAGTCACAATGATTTGTCAAATCCAGAAGGAGGCTCTACTTTTCATTTGCCAGGAACCACCGAATTGTCGAACCCCATGGGATCAAAGACCGATCTGTAGGCGCGTCAGCAAACGGATGCGCCTTTTGAAGCTATGAAAGGAGGTGATATGCTATGCCGATCGGATCTGGAATGTCTTGCCCAGTCCTTACCGGAGTGGGCGTCGGAACTACAGTTTTTGTTTGGATTGATGCCGCGATTTTTCTGGCTCGTTTTCAAGGTTATCAAAATGGTGTCGCGCTGTTCTTGGTAAATGGTGTCTTGCTGCGGGTGCCATGCTCTCAAATTCGAGCCATTTTTACCTGATCTAAAGCGCGTTGTCCATCCATGTTGTGAATGCCCAATTTAAACGTTGGAAGGGGATCCAGATCTTTTCCGGATCCCCTTCGGCGTGAATCCAAGGTCCATCCATACTGTGAGTGCCCATCCCACAGTAACCATCCACGGATTCATTTCTAAGTCTATGCAATAAGAAATGTTTCCTTTCATCCTGTTCGTTAAAACTTTAATTCGTAATATCCGATCTTTTATGCGATCATTTGACAAAGTTGACTCACTCGCTGGCAAACGATAGATTTAGGATAATCAGCTTCATGGATCATATGGAATGGGAGTCATGTCGCGTGTCAAAAGAACCCATAAATTCTCCCGCCAAAAAATCTTGGCGCGGAACGCTCCTTGGGATCTTGACACTCGTGATCGCAGGGTGCGTGATTGGCCTTGCCATGGAAGCGCCGCAAGGCTGGTTACGTGGACTCCCGACTTCATGGCAGGATGCGGCGCGCGCGCTTCTTGTCTTGCTGGTTGGACTCGCGGTGTCAAGATTGCTTGAGCGGCGGTTGTTCCACATGGCGGCGCAGCACTTGCGGGTAGATCACGCCGCTTCGCTTAAATACCTGGTACGATTGATTCTCTTTGTGACAATGGTTCTGGCACTGCTCGCGGCCGTTGGCATTGGTTTGTCGAGCATCGTATTTGGCGGCGCTTTTGTGACGGTTATTGTCGGTCTCGCCGGGCAGCAGGTTTTTGCAAACATTATCGGCGGTGTCTGGCTGATTTTGTTTCATCCGTTTCGAGTCGGTGACCAGATTGGCTTGGTGACATGGCAGTATCCGCTGCTTATGCCGAGTTATCCGCACGAGGCGATGAGGCCTGCCTATTACGGACTTGTGCACGACATCAACCTGATGTATACGGCGCTTGAAAACAGTGACGGATTCTTGCAGCTCATACCCAATGGAATCATCGTTCAGGCGTTTGTTGAAAACCGTTCTGCAAAAAAACGCAGTCGTCTGCGCGTAAGATTTGACACACCGCTCGAGGTGAATGTACCAAAACTTGTCGAGCAGACGCGAGATGCGCTACAATCCCACTTTAAGAAAAATGGCGAAAGAAATGTGGTTGTTCGCATGGCAGATATGTATCCCACAGGGTATTCATTTCTGGTCACGCTTGAAACGGATCGTTTCGGTGATGATGTGCGCGACGAGATTTTACAGATTGCGGCAGAACAAATGGCAACCGTTCGCACGCTTTAGGAGGACGTACTGAGTGATTATTCAACCCAAAATTCGCGGATTTATATGCACCACTGCGCATCCGCTCGGATGCGCCGCACATGTTGATGAACAGATTGCATATGTAACTTCACGGCCCCCCATAAAAGGGCCAAAACGCGTTCTCGTGATTGGCGCATCTACAGGCTACGGGCTTGCTTCGCGCATTGCAGCGGCGTTTTCTTCTGGCGCCGCGACTCTTGGTGTCTTTTTCGAGAAACCGGCATCTGATCTGCGCACGGCGACTGCTGGCTGGTACAATACAGCGGCGTTTGAGAAACAGGCGCGGGATGCGGGATTGTATGCAAAGAGCATCAATGGAGATGCCTTTTCTGATGCAGTCAAGGCGGAAACCATTGAAACGATTAAAAAGGATCTTGGTCAGGTGGATCTTGTCGTCTACAGCCTTGCTTCGCCGCGCCGGACACACCCTAAAACGGGGGAAACCTTTGTGTCTGCTCTTAAGCCGATTGGGAAGGTGTATCAGAACAAGACGGTCAATTTCCATACAGGTGAAGTGAGTGTGGTGACGCTTGAGCCTGCATCGGATGATGAGATTCAACAAACCGTACACGTGATGGGCGGAGAAGATTGGTCGATGTGGATCCATGAGCTTCGCGCTGCCGGCGTTTTGGCAGAGGGTGTTGTTACACTTGCGTATTCTTACATCGGGCCAGAGGTCACGAAAGCGGTGTATCGCGACGGGACCATTGGACGCGCGAAAGACGACCTTGAGGCGACTGCGCATGCGCTCACGAAAGAGATGAGTGACATCGGCGGGAAGGCGTATGTCTCTGTCAACAAAGCGGTTGTCACGCAGTCGAGTTCAGCCATTCCAGTCGTGCCGCTTTATATCTCGCTTTTGTTTCGCGTGATGAAAGAAAAGGGGCTGCATGAGGGGTGCACAGAACAGATGTATCGCCTTTTTGCGGATAGGCTGTATCGTGATGGCGATGTTTTGGTTGATGAACAGGGACGGATACGCATGGATGACTATGAAATGCGCGATGATGTTCAGGAAATCGTATCATCGCTTTGGGGGCAAGTTGATACGAAAAATGTCGAAGTACTCTCTGATCTCGGGGGATACCGCAGCGAATTTTTGAAACTGTTCGGATTTGGTCTGGACGAAGTGGATTATGAAGAAGATGTCGATCCGAATGTAGGCCTGTAAGGGGTTGATGGTATGTATCCTGAGCGTATCGTATGTCTCGCGGCAGAGATACCGGAAATTCTTCACGCGTTTGGTGCGCTTGATCGCGTTGTGGGCATTTCAGCGTATACCACACGACCGAGCGAGGCGCTTTCAATCCCTAAAGTTTCTGGGTTTAAAAATGGAAGTATTGATCGTATTTTACGCGATAAACCCGATCTGGTGATTTTGACTTCAGGTGTTCAGAAGGATCTTGCCTCAGAATTGGCGCAGCGCGGAGTAACATTGTTGCACTTCAATCCACATCGTTTGGAGGACATGTTTCAGACCGTTTTACTATTGGGCAACATTGTCGGTGAATCGAAAAAAGCAGAGCAATATTGTGAATCGTTGCGCTCTGAGATCGAAGCGATCAGAGAACGTGCAAAAGAATTTCCATTTCGACCGCGCGTTTATTTTGAAGAGTGGATGGACCCTGTGATTGTGGGAACGGGCTGGGTCAGTGACTTGATTGAGATTGCCGGAGGAACGGATGTATTTCGCGATGTTGCGGTACAAGGGCGAAGTGCTGTGAAACGAGTTGTTTCAACACAACAAATCCTTGAACGTGACCCCGAAATCGTCTTGGCATCATGGTGTGGGAAACCTTTTGAAGCTGAAAAATTTTTAGCTCGCGAAGGTTTTTCTGCTGCTCGTGCTGTACGTGAAAAACGCGTGTTTGAGATCAGCAGTGAAGTGCTTCAGTGCGGTCCAATGCTTATGGATCAGCTTAGGATCATGCACGATTTGTTTCAAACTTTTATCAATGCTTCAGGAGCAAGATGAGGAATCGGTAACAGGTGCACATGAAGTCTTGGTTTTTTTTGCGTTCTTTTTAAAAGCACATCATCTGTGAAAGCGATCTGTAGAACAAGGAGGCATCGCCATTGACTGGCGCGGATGATTGGCGAGTAAAGTTTGAAGAGGCCGTTGTTCGGGAATCGATTTTTGACATGGTTGAATCTCTTCAAACACAAGCCACGACACACGCTGGCACGGCGAATGCCGCCGTGAAAAGAATGGCGATTAAAAAGATCGAGCGACACTTTTCACTCGATGCAGAGGGACGTTTTCGTGTTGGTCTTGCTCTGTGCCAGAGTGGGAACAAAACGGCAGAGGAAGTAGGCGCCTACGTGCTGTCCTCTTGCTATGCCGAGCATCAAGAGGAAGTCTCTGATGTCCTGCATAGCATGGCGGATCACAGCCATTGGGAGGTTCGCGAGTGGGCAGCGGACGCCTGTGGACGCATTCTGGCATCTCATTTCGATCGATTCTACCCGACGATGAAAATGTGGACAGCTGACCCTTCTGACAAGGTGCGAAGGGCTGTCGCATTGGCCGCGATGTATGCAGGACATCGTCGAATCTCTGATAATGCGCCAAAGATTCTCGATCTCATCGAGGTGCTTCTTCCTGATCGCGCGATGTATGTCAGGGAGAATCTTGGACCTTTCGCGCTAGGCAGTGGACTCATCCGGGACTACCCGAGTCAAGTTCTTGATCGATTGAATCACTGGATTGAAACAGAAGATGAACAGGTGCGCTGGAATCTTGCCATGATTTTTTCCGCGGCGAACGGGGCGAAGTACGCGGTGGCCGCCAGACATGTTCTTTCGTTGCTTGAGTCCGATCCGCGCCCCTATGTTCAAAAGGCCGTAACCAAGGCCATCAAAAATCTCAGAAAGAGATGCAAAGAGTATTTCATCGCTCAAAAGGAGGCCGATTTTTGAGCTTCACAACGCATGAGATAAACCGAGAACGCGCGATTGTAATTGCAAATTGGACATACGATTCGCCTTATGATTTCTATAACGTCGTCGAATCTGTGGAAACCATCGCAGATTTGATGAATGGCTTCTATCGCGCCGTTTTATCTGAGGATCGGCAGATGATTGGCTTTTATTGCACTGGAGAGTCAGCGCAGGTGTCAGCCGGTCACGCGGTATCCGCTTATGAACGCGGTGAGGATGATGTCGTCGATTTTGGACTCGGCATGCGTCCTGACTTGACGGGAAGGGGGCGGGGCGCTTCTTTCTTGATCTATATTTTAAAAGAGATTCTCGCAAATAATCCAGGTCACGCGCTGCGACTGACCGTCGCTGTGTTCAATCAACGCGCGATCAGGTTGTACCAAAAGTTCGGATTTCAGACGGTAATTCAGTTTGATCGGCAGGGAACCCTTTTTCAGACGATGCAAATGTCGGGTGAAGTTCGACTTCAACCTACGGTTGATTCATTGCTTTGCCGAGGGGCACGATTACAAATTCAACGGCCACAGACCCAATGGGATCGCATGAAACTCAAAGAATGATGGGAAGAGGAGTGGGGAGGCGATCTGATGATCAGTCGGGTCATGTCTATCGACTTTCCGAACCCATCCCATGGATTGCCAAGTGCGATGATGCACTGAGAGGTGCCGCAACGTATCGGTTGGATGGCTGCTTTATCAGCGTTGCGGCTATTGCATCTCGGCCGTCTACGCGGATGCCATTGATCAGGGTCGAAAGATCAAACCCACCATACCGCCCATCGGAGATCACGGCATTGCGATTCACGATGAGATCGAATTGTCCGAAATGCTCGTTTGAGTTGAACGATTCTCTCACGATCTCTTAGAATAGGATCATCAAAGTGCCCACTGTAGATGGCCTTCAAGTTTTAACAACCTCACCTTGATGTCGAGACCACCGCTGTAACCCGTGAGTGTGCCATTCTTGCCGATGACACGGTGACAAGGGATCATGATCGGAAGCGGATTTGCCCCATTCGCGGCCCCAACCGCCCGGACCGCGTTTTTGCGGCCCACATTCGCGGCAATCTCAGAGTAACTTCTGGTCTGTCCATAAGGGATCTGTTGCAGTGCGCGCCACACTTGAACCTGAAATGGTGTTCCGCGCAGGTCGAGCGGGGAAGAAAACACCTGGAGACGACCGCACAGATAATCGCGAATCTCATCAATATAAGGGAGCAGTTTTGTCTCGTCCGCTTTCAGAATCGCGCCGGGAATCGATTTCTTTACCCAACGTTCCAAATTTTCATAGGTTTCATCAGAAAATAGAATCGTGCAGAGTCCGTGGTCGGTTGCACCCAAGTGGAATTTCCAGTTTTCGTGTTCGAATGTCGCCCAATAAACGGTGGAAGATGTCTGTTCCATGTCACAGTCTCCTTTTTTAGGACAAGCGTACACTTGTGCGTATATCGCAAATCTACTATACCGCGTGACACCCCAAAACGTAAGTTTTCCAAAATAGATTCGCACTAAAGTTTGAAAGGAATCGATTGCGGTGGATGTGATACGGCCTACAGGGCCTTTTGATTTTGGGACGATGTTAAAGCGACCGCTGTCGCGGCCCTCAAAGGTGGCGGTGATTGACCCGGAAACCTCTTCTTATACCAAAGCCTTAAGAATCAACAGGCGAGTCATCCCAGTCACCGTGAGAGGTGGTGGAACTGTTGACCAACCCCTCCTCCTTTTGGATTATCCCGGAGACGGAATGATCGAAGAGGGGAGCGAGATTCGCAATCGGATCCAGCAAATGTTTTCAACGCATGTCCAAGTGACAGAATTTTACGCGACGGTCTCATCGGATCCAGCGTGGATGCCTCTTTTGAATGCATTGTTCGGTTTGCGGCCGATGCGAGACGCGGACCTTTTTGAGTCTATGGTCAGAATCATCATTGGTCAGCAACTGAATGTGCAGTTTGCTGCCGCTTTAGTTGAGCGCTTGATCGACATGGGCGAGTCATTTGTCGCGTGGGGCGACGGGTTGTTACCGGTTTTCCCATCACCTGAGCAGATTGCACGTCTGACTTATGCGCAATTGCGCGAGCGTTCGTTCAGTCAGCGCAAGGCCGAATACGTCATTGATTTTGCGCGAATCGTGGCCGACGGGAAGATCGATCTCGAAACGCTTAGGGGGATGCCGGATGAGCAAGTTCACGAGCAACTGATATCCTTTCGCGGCATTGGTCGATGGACAGTTGAGTGTTTTTTGCTCTTTGGATTAGGCAGACAGGACATCATGCCTGCTACGGACATTGGCGTACAAAATGCGCTGCAAAAACTCTATGGCATGGAATATCGCCCAAAAGACGAAGAGGTGAGGAACATGGCGGAGGCGTGGAAACCCTTTCGCAGCCTTGCAACCTATTATTTGTGGCAAAGTCTAATTGGACTATTATAAAATGGGTTTAATCTGAACCTCACCTGTTGTATACTAAGTTTTCTATATTATCCTATTCATGTAGGAGATTTCCAGGAGGTTTACATCCTTGAACCGTGTACAACCGCAATCTTTGTTTCTTCTCTTATTGACAATGACGTCTGGTTGTGTCGATGTCATCACATTTTTAAATTTGGGACAAGTCTTTTCGGCTGCGATGACAGGGAATACGGTTTTGTTTGGCTTGGCGTTCGTTCATACACCGGGACTGTCCGTCATTCGCTATGTCACTGCACTCTGTGGCTTCATGTTGGGTAACGCTTTGGCGGCTTTGCTCTGCAGCAGAGTTCAAAGACAGTCAGGTTGGAATCTGACGTTGAACGTGGTGTTGATTGGGGAATTTGCGCTACTCTTGACATCTGCGTTACTCATGGATTTGCAATCTCCCATCTCTACAAGTTTCTTGGTGTTGCTCTTTAGTGCCGCGATGGGGATGCAGGGTGTTGTCGCGAGAAGGGTTGGCATCAACGGGATTACGACTACCGTGATCACGAGCACGATAACAGGGATGGTCGAGACGACAATTTGGAATCTGCAATCCAAGGCGCGTGTTGACTTCGATGAGAAAAAGACAGTTCAAACGAATTCCACACCTTGGTCGACGATCATCCTGTGGTTTTCAGCGATTGCGATTTACGGCGTTGGTGCCGCCTTGTGTGGGGAGATTCAGCGTCACTCGTTGCGTGTTGCGGTTTGGCTCCCCGTTTTGGTTGTTTTGCTTGTGATTCTATTATCCTACGTGTGGCAGACGGCAAAAGAGCGGAAACAGAAAGCGCATCGAACAGTTTCAGCCTAAGAATGCCCATTGGCTCGCAACAATTCAAGAATCCGATACAGCATTTGGCTTTTTTGCATGATCCAGTGATCGGTTTGCGCGCAGGCGTCACGTAGGAAAGTGTGAAACTCAGGCGAGAGTGTAACCCCTTTGTATGGAAAATCCAGGTCATGTTGCTGGATGATTTTCCGCAATTCTCCCACTCTTTTTCGATCGCCGTCACGCATGGACAAAAGCATCTCCAAGGCAAGCTGTGATTGGGATGCGTTCATCGACATCACGCGAAGCCATGGGCGAATTTCATGGATGAACGTTTTATTCTCCATGTGAAGTTCGAGTTCTGTCGCGGTGTGTTTCATCTCTTGAAAGTCGCCTGCAAGATGATGTGCCGCAAGGAGTAGGCGACGATGTTCTCCTGTGCGATAATATGAAAAGAATTCAGATAGATTTTTGCTGAAGCTTGAGGTAGTTTCTATAGGAGCGATGGGAGAAGAACGATTAGCCAACGCAAATCGACGAAGAGAGAGGTAAGCTTGTCCCCCGCTTTCGCGCAGCGCATTCTCCCAGGATTGATACGCGTCATAGCGGAGAGGATTCCACGCGTAATCGGCTACGGTTTGTAAGGCGATCGTCGATGCTTCTGCTTCCATCATTGGATTGGAAAGAATGCCTTGCAATCCGTGAGTGGCGAGTCCTCTGTCTCTGCCAAGAAGCGGTCCCAAAAACAATCTCGAAGGGAGATAGTCATTTACAGGGTAGTTATCCCAAAGAAGTAGCGGATGATGGAAGATCTGTTTTGCAAGTGCCAGATCCTGCACACTGACTTTTTTTGCGATGACTCCGTTTCCGGTCCAAAGCACCGTGATGTGAGCATTCAAGTACTTTGCAAATTGATCCCGATACGGCGTATGTCCCGGTTGATAATAGTCGGTGGGAACCGTCATAAGTTGTGCCCCTGGATGGGTTTGAATAAACTGTGTATAAAATCGATTCATGAAACTGGCTTGTGCTTTTGCCAATGCGCTTGTATCATTTCCAAATCGCGCGCGATCTTCTGAATGTGTGAGATGACGTCCAATATCATCGAAAAAGATCGCGAAATTTCTCACACCTTCATTCCACATCATTTGGTTTTTTTGAATCATTGCCAGTAGGTCCGCATCGCTTACATACGATACGGTATTCCCAGGTGAAAGCGCGAATACAAAGCGCATATGATGTCTTTTGCAAAAGGTTATCAATTGACGCAGTTCACTTTGTTTTAAGGGGGAGTATGGCACGCGCCACAGGTTTCTATGAAATGGATCGTCCTTTGGGGCATACACAAAGGTGTTCATTTTTTGACGCGCGCAAAAGGTCAATAAGCGCATCCTGTCTGCTTGACTCCAAGGTGTGCCATAAAACCCTTCGATGATGCCGCGATACGAAAAAGCAGGAAAGTCCTTGATGATAACAGCAGGGATTTGTGTCGTCCGCAATCCTTTGTCAAGGATCTGGGACAGTGTTTGTTCGCCATAGGCAATGCCTGCTTGATCCGAACCCGCGAGCACAATTTGTGAATGTCCGCTCCGATCGTGTCCAATCATTAAAATGTACCCTTCTCGCGCAGGCACAGTTCGAAAGGGCACACCCATTTCTCGGAATTCACGATGGAGCAGAGTGAGATCAGAGACGTGCAGCAGAGATACTTGAATGGGATGAATGCCTTTGGCGTTAGACTTCCAGATTTGATTGAACGGTTGAAAGGGTGACAGTATGGAGCGGAGATTTGCGGCGTTTTCAACCGAAACGTTTTTTCCAACAATGATTTGCAGTGGCGCCTTGAGGGTTAGGTGATCGTTTTGATACGTGATACTCTGAGGTTTTGGCGATAAGAAATTGAATGGAGAATCTTTGCTTTGCGCATTCGCGTTTGAGGACGGAATAGGGAGGGTCGCGACGATGAAGCAAATGGCCAGTCGAATCGCTGGATTTCTCGCGTTTGCTCTACGACATACCTTCAACAAATAACACCTCTTTTTTAATCGGCCTCAGGCGTGATGACTCGTCCGTACCGTCTAGAATTTCCTTAATTCATCCAGCTATGTAAGGATGGGATGTGAAGTGGAGCGCGATTGCGTGAGATAAGAATGTGTCGATCGTACCCGAATGGAGGAATTTCAGTGCAGTTTAACCTGTCAAGCAAGGAACGCGTACAGAAGCAATTTGGGCAAAATGCCGAAAAATACGTGTCGAGTGAGGGGCATGCTCACGGGACAGATCTTGCGCTTGCCATCGAATGGTTGCAGCCTGCATTGGATGACGTCATGCTTGACATTGCGACAGGCGGCGGTCATGTTGCAAAAGCATTGGCGCCCTCTGTAAAGAGCGTAATGGTTTCCGATTTGACGCCGGCAATGCTTGAAACCGCTCGCAAGCATTTGACCGATAGCGGTGTGGACAATGCGCACTATGTGCTTGCAGATGCGGAGCACCTTCCTTTTTTGGATCATTCATTCGATGTTGTTTCCTGTCGCATTGCGCCACATCATTTTCCTGATCCAGACGCATTTATTCGTGAAGTGGGTCGTGTGTTGCGTCCAAATGGGCGATTTCTATTGATTGACAATGTTGCGCCGGATGACTCAGCGCTCTCAGATTTTGTGAATCTTGTAGAGGGTATTCGCGATCCGAGTCACGTAAAATGCCTGACTGCAGTTCAATGGCAGAGTCTGCTGGAAAAAAACGGACTTCTTCTTGCACGGGATTTGTCTCGGAAAAAGAAATTTCGTTTTCAATCTTGGTTAGACCGAATGGCTCCAACTGAAGCGCATCGCCTGGCGGTATCGACGATACTTTTGCATGCGCCACAGGATTTTAAGACTTATTTCCAAATCGAGATCGAGGATGGGACTGTCTCAAGCTTTGAAACAGACGAGTGGATTGCACTTGCTGTGAAAGTGTAGTTTCATAGAAAAAGCGGGAAACCGTTGTGGTTTTCCGCTTTTTTTCGAAATGAGATACTTATCTGCGCTCAAGTACCGTGAATCCACTGACGCTAGTTGTTTGCCTGTGACAAACGACAACAAACCCATTTCTTAACAGGCACCGTTTCGCATGCAAGAGAGTGTTTCCCTGATGCAGAGTGTATCTGCAAGGAAATGCGGTCCCAACAATACAAACCTTTTTAATCCGGCGGAAGGATCCGGGTCTGAGAGGATTTTTTTCCCAATAGATCAATACGACATCAGGCTGTTTTGGAATACTTACCACGGTTATCACCCCCTTGGCAAGTCAGATTCAATCTTCACTTACGCCATCAATCTATTCTGCAAGAAGATTTCCTGCGTAGGATATAAGTCTACTTAATTGAAAAATAGGCAACGCGGAAGAGGGTTATCAGAAAAATGGAGGCGTTGACAATGGATTTGGGGCGCGTGTACCTGGAGACTGTTGTACAGCAATTTCAAATGATGAAAAGAACGGCTGATCGCGCAGTTGAACAACTAAGCCTGGAGGAGTTGCACGTTGTACCTGAACTGGAATCAAACAGTGTTGCACGCATTGTCAAGCACATGTCCGGAAACATGATGTCAAGGTGGACGGACTTTCTTACAACGGACGGGGAAAAGGCCAACCGCAATCGGGATGAGGAGTTTGAAGGCGGTTATTCATCTCGCGAGGAGATGACAACAGCGTGGGAAGCAGGGTGGCAGCAACTATTTATGGCGATCGGTGCGCTTGAACCGAAGGATCTACTGAAAACAGTTGCGATTCGTTCGGAGCCACACTTGGTACTTCAAGCGATAGAGCGGCAAATGTATCATCTTTCGTATCACGTAGGTCAGATCGTCTACCTTGCCAAACAAATTCGCGGATCAGATTGGCAGACCTTATCGATTCCCAAGGGGAAATCGAAAGAGTTCCTTGACAGCATGGTTTTGCGTTTTGATCGAGGCAGTGACGAAGGGGAAACAAGACGATTGTGAAGGAATTCGCTGGATGCTTAGTTGAACTACAAAAGGAGATGGAACTCATCATGTTGATGGTGCGAACGGCACAGCGAGACGATTTGGAAGACATTTTGCAGATTTACAATCAAGGAATCGAGGATCGTATCGCGACCCTTGAGGAAGACATCAAAAATCACGCCTACATCGAAAACTGGTTTGCCAATCACGTCGATCGGTATGCGGTGATCGTCGCTGAAGAAGATGGAATCATTGTCGGCTGGGCCTCTCTCAACCCGTATTCGCAGCGATGCGCCTATGCAGGGGTAGCCGATTTGTCTGTCTATATCCGCCGAACTGCGCGCGGGAAGGGCGTTGGTTCCGCTCTCCTGTTGAGATTGCAGGAAGTGGCTCTTCAAAAAGGCTTTCACAAGATCGTCTTGTTCACGTTCCCATTCAATCAAGCTGGGCAGGGGCTGTATCGAAAAATGGGATATCGTGAGGTCGGCGTGTTTAAGAACCAAGGGAAATTGGACGGTCAGTTTATCGACGTGATGGCGATGGAAAAATTGTTATAGAATTCACATCCCGTTTAGATCGACGTTGCATGCACATTAAAAACGTACATTGAGGAGGAAACAACGACCGCATGAGTGAGGAAAACGGAATCTTCTATGAGTTATCGATTCGTCCGCTGAGTGAGGACGAAAATCCACCGATCGATCTGTTGCTCTTGGCAGATCCGTCTCTATCACTGATCTCGAAGTACCTCAGACGCGGCGCATGTTATGTTGCAGAGATAGAAAACCGTGTGGCGGGCGTCTATGTGCTCCTTGAAACGCGACCCGAAACGATCGAGTTGGTGAATGTGGCGGTGTGTGAGCATCTGCAAGGCCAAGGGATCGGTAAAAGGTTGATTCTGCATGCCATCGAGACCGCTCGCAAGGATGGGTTTCGAACCATCGAAGTGGGGACTGGGAATTCGAGTGTCTTTCAACTTTATCTCTACCAAAAGTGCGGTTTTCGCGTGGTTGGTGTGGATACCGACTATTTTATACGACACTATGATGAAACGATTTTTGAAAATGGGATACAGTGCCGGGACATGATCAGAATGATGCAGGATCTGTAAACTATTTTTTGAATATCATAGGCTACTTGCTTTTTTAGTACTTGTTCGTCTACGATGATCATATAGGTATGATAAAAGGTTGTGTTTTTTAAAATTGAATCATGGAGAAAAGGTGTTTACCTCAGATGACTCGGATTTGAGTGTCTGAAGTATGCGCAAGAGGGAAACCGGTGCAAGTCCGGTGCGGTCCCGCCACTGTAAGGGTGAGCCTCGATTGATTGCCACTGAGCATTTGCTTGGGAAGGAAATCGACGGCTGTGATCCCGAGCCAGGAGACCTGCCTTTTCTTTTTAACACCAATGAAGGAAGTTCAAATGTTGAAGATATCTTCATTTGAGCGGTCTTCTGCAACCTACGGTCGATAGGGAGGTGTTTGTGGGCGACTCTTGTCGTGTACAAGCACTCTTTTTTATAAAAGAGTGTTTTTTTAATGAGTAGCCCACAAACGCTCCTCCTTTCCAAAAATGAAGGAGGACAAAAATGAAAGAAGTAACACTTTTGATTGGTCACGGCAGTCGAGATGATGATGGGAACCAAGAGTTCCTGGCATTTGTGCAAGAAATACGGCGGAGATCGCCGGAGCAGCATTTTGAAGCGTGTTTCCTCGAATTAACGACACCCACCATCCCAGATGGTTTTGACGCGTGTATACGACAGAATGCCGATCGCATTGTCGTCGTCCCCGTAATTCTTCTCGCAGCCTCACATGTCAAACTGGAAATCCCTGAATTTCTTGACACAGCTCGCCGGCAATACCCGGATGTCGAGATTGTTTATGGACGAAATATTGGACTGCACGAACAAATGATTGATTTGCTGACCGATCGATTTTATGAGCAGGCAGCGATGTATACACAGGAAGAAATCCAACAGACCGCGATTGTACTTATGGGGCGCGGGAGCAGCGATTCCGACGCAAACGGAGATTTATACAAGATGGCCCGTCAATTGTGGGAGCGAACAGGCGTGTTTACCGTTGAGGTTTGTTTTACTGGCATCACCTTTCCGAGGTTGCCAGACGGCATCCAGCGTGCGATTTCGCTCGGCGCGCAGCGGGTGGTTGTTGTCCCCTATTTTTTGTTCACGGGTGTGCTTATTAAACGGATGCAAGGCGTTTTACAAGATGTAAAAAGTATCCATAAAAACCTCCCGATGTCAATGGCCGGGTATTTCGGCGTGCACCAAAGATTAATAGAGATTGTACTAGAACGTCGTGAGGAAGCATTGCGCGGTCAAGCATTTATGAATTGCGATCTGTGCAAATACCGAAAAAATGCATCGCATGAACACTCTCACAATCATGAACACCACCATGCGCACGATCACTCCCATTCGCATGGATGAAAAGTGCGGAACGATTCGGGATAACTGGAGGGATGACATGACGGGGCATGTTTACCTGATCGGGGCAGGGCCTGGTGATCCAGGGTTGCTGACACTCAAGGCAAAAGACTGTTTAGAGAAGTCGAGTGTTGTTATTTATGATCGGCTGGTATCTGAAGAGATTCTTGCGATGGTTCCTTGTGACGCCGAAAGAATCTATGTTGGAAAAGCGGCAAACAGCCATGTTTTGCCACAGGCAGACATTGATGCACTGTTGGTGGAAAAAGCTCGCCTTGGTCACACCGTTTCAAGGTTGAAGGGCGGAGATCCCTTTATTTTTGGACGTGGTGGTGAGGAGGCAGAGGCGCTTATGTCAAAGGGAATTTCATTCGAGATCATACCGGGCATCAGTTCTGTCATGGCTGCACCAGCCTATGCCGGTATCCCGCTCACGCACAGAACACTGGCCGCTGGGTTTCACGTGGTCACTGGTCATGAATGCCTTCACTCTTTAGGGACTCCCTGGGAGGTACTTGCGCTTTCAAGTCAGACCTTGGTGATTCTCATGGGAATGGGTCATCTGCGAGAGATATCAGAGAAATTAATTGCAAACGGGCGCGCTGCAGACACACCCGTTGCTGTCATTCAGTGGGGTACGACGTTGAAACAGGAAGTGGTTGTCGGGACTCTTGGCGAAATTGCGCGTGTCGTTGAAGAAGCCCGGTTGCAATCGCCAGCAGTGATTGTGATAGGGGATGTCGTCAGACTTCGCCAGACGTTGCGCTGGTTTGAACCTGACATGGCATGGTCGCGATAAAGAGAGGAAGGTATTTATGGGTGGAAAAATTTCCGTTGTAGGTTTTGGACCGGGAAGTCATGAACACATCACGGACCGCGCACGTGAAGCCATTCAGGAGAGTCAGGTCATCATCGGCTATAACACCTATGTCGATTTGATTCGGGATCTCTTGACCGATCAAGAAATTGTTCGTACAGGGATGACGGAAGAGGTGAGCAGAGCGCAAAAGGCAGTCGATTTGGCGGCTGCCGGAAAAGCGGTCGCCGTTATTTCAAGTGGTGACGCGGGTGTCTACGGAATGGCTGGATTGGTTTACGAGGTATTGATTGAGCGTGGATGGCACAGTGGGGATCAGCTTCAGGTCGAGGTCGTTCCTGGAATTTCTGCCATCCATTCATGCGCCGCGCTTTTGGGTGCTCCAATCATGCATGATGCTTGCACGATTAGTTTATCAGACCACTTGACACCATGGACTGTCATTGAAAAGAGGATTGAAGCCGCCGCCTCGGCAGATTTTGTGATTGCGTTATACAACCCAAGAAGTGGGAGGCGAACGCGGCAGATTGCAGAGACACAGCGAATTCTTTTGAACTATCGCGCAGCGCAGACGCCTGTTGGGCTCGTGAAAAGTGCATATCGGGATCGGCAACTCGTCGTGCGAACAACGCTTGGGGAGATGCTTAATTACGACATTGGCATGTTGACAACTGTCATCATCGGTAATGCCTCAACGTTCTATCACGATGAAGTCATGATCACCCCGCGCGGCTATCAGAGAAAATACACACTCGACAGCGAAGTGCAGCGATTGCGACCGGGTGAGCGGCTCAGACCTGAAAATGAACCTTGGTCCCTCAATTCATATGCGGAGATACAGAATCGATCTTCGCGTGATTGGGCTGCTGAAGCTCTGGAACGCTTGCAAAACGCAGAGATGAAGATCATCGATAGGCCTGATGTCTCAAACTCAACACGATCTTCTGCACCTCAATCAACGATTTGTGAGATTGCCGTCAGTCCTGGTGTGGCAAACAAGAAGTTCAGTCCGTCGCAGATGCTCCTTCTCGCCACGCTGGCAGGAGACCAGGGTGAACTCGAATACACGCCCGCGCACCAATTGATTTTTCGAACAACAACGGATGACGCTGAAAAAATCGTAAAAGAGTTGCGCGAAGGAGGAATGCGCGTACTCCCTGTAGGTGATGTCATCAAGTTGAAGGCTTGTGATTTTTGTGATGGCGAGAAGTTTGAAGGCATCTCCTTTGCAGAGGAGATCGCTGAACGATTGGCGGGGCAGTCTGTCGAAAAGGAGTTGCGCATCGGTTTTAACGGATGTGCAATGGCGTGTTATGGCGCAGTGAATGAAGATATTGGACTCGTGTTTCGCAAAGGCCGATTTGATCTGTTTCTTGGAGGCAAGACGACTGGGCGAAACGCGGGACCGGGTCAACGTGTCGCAGAAGGTATCCCCGCAGAGCAAATGCCGGATTTACTTGAACGCATCATCGCCACGTATCAGTCACAAGCGTTTCCGGGAGAGAGGTTCCATAAATTTTTCATGAGGATGGGCCAAATTGAAGGATTTTCTTATCAGGACAAACCTCAGACCATTGCGGCGGACGCCGTGTGCGGAACGTAGGAGCAAGGGGGTGAAACTGTGATTTTCTTTATGGCCGGGACAAGCGATGCGCGCGATCTGGCGCTTGCCATTCAAAATGCAGGATATCCTTTGCTGACGAGTGTTGTCACAGAGCACGCTGCCAATGCACTAAAAGCCGTTGAATTACAAGTTCGCGTTGGAAGATTAGACATTGCAGAAATGGTGGCGTTGTTGAAGGAAAAGGGTGCAACACTGCTAGTCGATGCGAGTCACCCCTTTGCGGAAGAGGCGCACCGCACTGCGATGGCGGCGGCGAATGCGTGCGGTGTGACGTATCTTCGCTACGAACGATCATCACAAACATTTCGCGATCACGCGTCACTGCTGCATGTCGACACGTATGAAGAGGCGGCACAGCTTGCCGCTCAAAAAAAGGGCAGTGTCATGTTAACAACAGGGAGTAAGACACTGCCTATTTTTACTGCAAAACTTGTTGGGGATCCTGAAGTGCGTCTTGTCGCAAGAATGTTGCCACGGGTAGACAACATGGAAAAATGCATTCAACTCGGTGTTGGTCAGGAAAACATCATCGCCATGCAGGGCCCTTTTTCCAGAGATTTGAATGAGGCGCTTTATCGACACTATGGAACGACGTTAATGATTACAAAAGAAAGTGGCGGACCGGGAGCGGTGGATGAAAAAGTAGAAGCAGCGCTTGCGATGGGGATCGAGGTGATCGTCATTGGTCGGCCCAAACTCGATTTTGCAGTGAGTTTTTCAACGGTAGACGCTTTATTGCGTGAAATAGCACATCGAATTGGCACGACACATTCAGAGGAGGATGAACGCAGTGAACGTTCGTGACGAATTTAAGCCGTTGACTGTACAACCTCAGGAAATAGAGGCAAAAAGTTTTTCCATCATTACGGATGAATTGGGCGCGCATCCATTCACGGATGAACAATTTCCGATTGTTCAACGCGTGATTCATGCGTCGGCAGATTTTGAACTTGGGCGCAGCCTGGTTTTTCATCCAGATGCAGTCAAGGCGGGCATCAAGGCCATTCGTGAAGGTCGAGCGATTGTCGCGGATGTGCAAATGGTACAGTCCGGAATCAGCAAACCGCGCATTGCTCGCTATGGAGGCGATGTTCACGTATACATCTCTGATCAGGATGTGGCAACAGAAGCGAAAGCCTTGAACACAACACGCGCCATTCTCTCTGTCCGCAAAGCGTGCGAAATGCATGCTGGCGCTATTTTTGCAATCGGCAATGCGCCAACCGCTCTTCTCGAATTGATTCGTCTTATAAAAGAAGGTTTGACCAAGCCGAGTCTTATCGTCGGCGTTCCTGTCGGCTTTGTGTCGGCTGCGGAATCGAAGGAGGAACTGCTTAAGCTTGATATCCCTTACATTACCAATCGGGGGCGAAAGGGTGGCAGTCCAGTCGCTGTGGCTGCTGTAAACGCATTGTCACTGCTTGCCGATGCACAAGGTCGGTGACGCCGTGTGGGTGAAATGCTTGATGTTCCTGAGGGACCACTTCGACACGGATACACAACGGGTGCTTGCGCGACGGCTTGTGCCAAGGCTGCGCTCTTGGCACTCCTCGATCAAAACGTTATTGAAGAGACGACCATCTGGATCCCCGCAGGCGAATGGGTGACGTTTCAACACCGTGACGTGCGCTACACAGCAAGCGAAGCACAGGCTTCGACCATCAAAGATGGTGGAGATGACCCTGACGCGACACACGGTGCAAAAATCATCGCGACGGTCACCTGGTCGGACAAGCCGGGGGTAGAAATTGACGGCGGTGTTGGCGTAGGCCGGGTGACGAAACCGGGACTTCCCATTCCGGTTGGGATGGCCGCCATCAATCCGGTTCCGCGGCAGATGATCCAATCGACGGTGGAGTCTGTCCTCTCAGAACGTGGCATGGAGCGCGGGGTCAAAGTTGTTATTTCTGTTCCAGATGGCGAAGAGATCGCAAAAAAAACGTTGAATGGACGACTCGGCATCCTAGGGGGAATTTCCATCCTGGGGACGAGGGGCATCGTTGTTCCATTCTCTACATCTTCTTATAAAGCGAGCATTGCCTATGCCATGCGTGTGGCTAAAGCGCAAGGCATCCAGACGATTGTTCTTACAACAGGCGGACGAAGCGAAAAATATGCAATGAAGTTATTTCCTGAATTGCCTGATGAATCTTTTATCGAAATGGGTGATTTTGTGGGCTTTTCAGCCAAGCAGGCGAAACGTGTCGGGATGAAAGAGATTCGCTTTGTCGGCATGATGGGGAAGTTCTCAAAGGTGGCGCAAGGCATCATGATGGTTCACGCAAAAAGCGCACCCATCGATTTTTCTTTTATCGCAGAGATTGCACGTCATGTCGGGGTGCCAGAAGAAAAGATTGAACAAATCCTGACAGCCAATACAGCCAATCAGGTTGGCGATTGGATGGTTGAGTGGGGATATCCTGAATTCTTTCATCATCTTGCCGTATCTTGCTGTGAACAGGTGCTTGATCATCTGCGCGAGGGAGAAATGCGCATCGCAACGCACCTAACAAGCTTGAACGGAGAGTACTTGGGAGGTGCAGAACTTGAATCTTAAAAAGATTCTCGTCGTGGGAGTGGGCGACGACGGGATAAACGGTTTATCTAAAAAGGTGGCAGAACGCGTACACGCAGCTGAAATCCTATACGGTGGGGAGCGTCAACTCTGTTTTTTTCCTGATTTTCAAGGAGAGAAACGAGAGATTAAAACACCACTGCGCGATACGCTGGCTGAAATTGAACGCGACGCTACGCGGTGTTCTGTTGTCGTTTTGGCAAGCGGTGATCCGCTTTTTTTTGGTATCGGGTCAACACTTGTCCGCAAATGGGGGAGAGACGCGATCGAGGTTATACCGCATATGAGTTCCATTTCGCTGGCCTTTGCCCGTGCAGGCGAGAGTTGGCAAAACGCAGAGGTCGTGAGTCTGCACGGGAAATCGATTCAGGGTCTTGCGCAGAGGTTGCATGGTGTTGCGGTCATAGCGCTCCTGACAGACGATGAGAACACGCCGTCCGCGATTGCAATGTATCTCAAGCGTTTTAAGATGACGGAATATGAAGCGTTTGTGGGAGAGCGGTTGGGGAGTCCGGAAGAGCGTACTGGCTGGTATTCGTTGGACCAACTATTGGACACGGAGTTTTCTCCACTGAATGTGGTCATCTTGAAGTGTCGCCATGATGCGAAAGTGCCTGTTTTTACGCTTGGTATGGATGACGGTGTGTTTGCCCAGCGAAAACCTGACAGGGGTCTGATTACGAAACGTGAAGTTCGTGTGCTCTCTCTTTCTGATCTCGCATTAAAACCTGGAGGCGTCTTATGGGACATAGGGGCTTGCACGGGATCCATCTCGATTGAGGCGATCCGATCCACACCTGGTCTGCAAGTGTTCGCGGTTGAAAAAAATGAGGACGATTTGGAAAACTTGCGTGCCAATCAGATCAAGTTTCGGGCAGATTTTGTCGCCCTTCACGCGCGCGCGCCAGAAGGATTAGATGATTTTCCAGATCCTGACTCCGTGTTTATTGGCGGGAGTGGGGGTGAACTCAAAGAGGTGATTGCGATCAGCGCGAGGCGGCTGCGAGAAGGCGGAAGAGTGGTAGTAAGTGCCGCTACGATAGAAAATTTGTATGAAGCGCAGCAAACCTTGGTTGATCTTGGATTTTTTGTTTCTGTCACACTCGTGCAGACGGCGCGCAGTAAGCCGATCTTGAATCTTACACGATTTGAAGGCATGAACCCTGTGTATCTTGTTACAGCTTGGCGCGCTCAGAGCGAGGGGGAGAAAACGAATGTCAGTTAACCATGGCACGCTGTATGGCGTAGGCGTCGGTCCAGGCGATCCTGAATTAGTGACCGTCAAGGCGTATCGCCTCATGCAGACGGCACCCGTAATTGCCTATCCGAATAAACGCATGGGCGGGAAAAGTTACGCGCTGGAGATTGTGGAACGTTATGTGAATCCATCCGAAAAAACAATGCTTGGTCTCGTTTTTCCAATGACAAAGGATGAAGACGTTCTTTTTCGACACTGGGAGGATACGGTCGAAAAGGTTTGGTCCTATCTCCGACAAGGCCAGGATGTGGTCTTTGTCACGGAAGGCGATCCAATGCTTTATAGCACATTTATTCACATGAGTCGGCTCATGAGACAGGAGCACCCCGAGGCAGAGGTTGTTTCGATTCCTGGCGTCTCTTCCGTCAATGCAGCCGCAAGCCGGCTCGGGGTGCCGCTGGCAGATGGTGACGAGGTTGTCGCCATCGTACCTGCGAATGGCGATGTGACCAAAATGCGTCAAGCCTTGCTTCAGCATGACTGCGTTGTATTTCTAAAGGTCGCCAAGGTTATGGATGACATGATTATGCTGCTCGGAGAGTTGCAACTCATCGAGCATGCAATGGTATGTACGAAAGTGACTTCAGCAGGGGAACATGTGTGGAAAAATGTGCGGGAACTTCAAGGGGCTTCCCTTAACTATCTAACACTTATGGTGGTGAGAAAATGACGCTTGAAGCAAAGGTCTATATCGTCGGTGCGGGGCCCGGCGATCCTGAGTTGATCACCGTAAAGGGAATGCGCATTTTGAAGCAGGCGGATGTCGTGATTTACACAGACAGTCTGGTTCGCGATGAACTTGCTGAAATGGGGAGTGCAAACGCAAAAATCTACAAAAGCGCGGGGATGACCCTCGAAGAAATGGTGGGCATCATGGTAGATGCCGTGAGACAAGGAAAAAGTGTAGCCCGCATCCACACGGGTGACCCATCTATTTTCGGCGCAATTCTTGAACAGGTTAGCCTGCTGCGCCGCGCAGGTGTCGCTTATGAAATGGTGCCTGGCGTAAGTTCGGTATTCGCCGCCGCCGCCGCAGTTGGCGCTGAACTTACGGTACCCGATCTTACACAAACCGTGATCTTGACGCGCATGGGTGGCCGCACTCCGATGCCGGAAGGTGAACAGTTGAGCGATCTCGCGCGCCACCACAGTACGATTGCCCTGTACCTTAGTGCGACATTGGCAAAAAAAGCGGTGGATGAGTTTTTGAGTGCCGGTTGGACGCCGAACACGCCAGTCGCCGTAGTGCAAAGGGCATCGTGGCCGGATCAGAAAATCATCCGCACAACGCTTTGCGGACTCGTGCGCGCGATGGGCGATGAACACATTTCAAATCACGCCATGATCCTCGCCGGTTGGGCACTGGATCCTGAGTTGCCGGAAAAAGGGGAAAACAAATCGAAACTATACGACAAGTCGTTTACGCACCGCTACCGAAAAGGGGTGACGGCAGTTGACTAAATCCACGGCCGTCGTGGCGATCACAAAACATGGTACGGCGATTGCGCGCAGACTTCAGGAACAATTGCCTGACGTGGATGTCTATTATCCTCAGAAATTTGCTCAAGGCGATGAGGTGTCGCGCGAGATTACGGCGTTTTCAGGGTCGGTTGTCGATTACGTTCCAACACTTTTTTCTGCGTACAGCGGACTCGTCGGCATCTTTTCGCTTGGTGCCATGGTTCGCCTTGTAGCACCACTTCTTCGCGATAAAAAAACGGATCCTGCCATCGTTGTCGTCGATGATCGCGCAGAACACGCAATCAGTGTACTCTCCGGGCATCTTGGCGGCGCAAATTTACTTACGCAACAAGTTGCCAAGGCCTTGGGTGCACGACCTGTGATCACTACAGCGTCGGATGTGGCGCAGACAGTTGCCGTCGATTTGCTCGGACGGGAATATGGTTTTGAGATCGACAACTTTGAGATGGTGACAGAAGTCAGCGCAGCGGTCGTCAATGAAGAGCGAGTCCATATCATCCAAGAGGCGGGCGAGCTTGGCTGGTGGCCCTATGCCAAACCGTTACCCGCTTATTTGAAAGTCTTTAACAGTCTCGAAGCGGCCCGCCAACAACCGTTTGATGCGGCGCTCGTCATCACCCCCCGCCTACTCACAAAGGATGAGACGAAACAGTTTTTGACAAGGGGTGTGCTATATCGGCCAAAAGTTATCGTCGTCGGTGTGGGATGCAACCGTGGAACATCTGCAAAGGAGATTGAGCATGTGATCATGCATACCTTGAACACCGTTCAATTGTCCATGAAGAGCGTTCGCAATGTGGCGACGATTGATCTAAAAGCAGATGAACCAGGATTGCTTGAGCTGTGTGCCAGACACAAGTGGCCACTTGTCACGTACACTGCGGAGCAACTTAATCAGGTGTCCATTCCCAATCCGTCAGACACCGTTTTTAAGCATGTGGGAGCGTACGGTGTAAGTGAACCTGCGGCTCTTCTCTCTTCAGATGCCAAAGATTTTGTGGTTGAGAAAGTCCGCAGCGGAAATGTTACCGTTTCGATTTGTATCGTTTCGCATAGCTAGCAGGCGAGGAGTGGAAAAACACGCATGTACCGTGATTCTTTGAGATATGGGTTAGGCGTTATCACGTTACACGGATTAGGAATTTTTTTTGTTAATCCTTTCTGTCCCTAAGCATCCCATGTTGCTCGGTTTGGCATTTTTGGCCTACACCTTTGGCTTGCGTCACGCTTTTGACGTCGATCATATCGCCTTTATTGACAACATGGTTCGCAAGTTTCTTCAACAAAAGAAAAAACCACACGGAATCGGATTCTTCTTTTCGATGGGGCATTCGACAGTGGTCGTTTTGATTTCGTTGGCAACGGCCGTCACGGTACACTTAGTCCAGAAATTGACTCAATTCCAACGCATAGGCGGGATTGTGAGCACACTTGTGTCGGGTTCATTTCTTCTTGTTCTGGCTTGCATCAACTTGTTCATTTGGTTGAAACTCTTCCAGGTTTTTTGGGGCATGCGCCGCAACCGTATCACAGAGCATGAGATGGATGAATTGCTCCACAGTCGCGGTTTTTTTGCGCGAATGGTCGCTCCGCTCATGAAACTAGTCACCAAAAACTGGCATGTATATCCAATTGGTTTCCTGTTCGGTTTAGGATTTGACACGGCGAGCGAAGTCGCCTTGCTGGCCATTTCGGCTACTGCATCACAACACGCGCTGCCTTTTGCAGGAATCATCTCTTTGCCTATTGTGTTTGCGGCAGGAATGAGTTTCATGGATACGGCAGATGGGATTTTCATGACCACTGCGTATGGCTTTGCGTTTGCCACACCTCTGCGAAAAATCTATTACAACCTTTCAGTTACAGGACTCGGTGTGCTAGCTGCATCCGTGATAGGCGTCATCGAACTCGTTCAGGTTGTCACGCAGGAGATTGGGCTTTCAACTGGTTTTTGGGGAAAGCTTCAAGGGCTTAATTTTGGTGTGATGGGTTACATTCTTGTCGCGCTATTCATCGGAGTCTGGGGAATTTCTTTCGGATCGTGGAAATTGTTCAGAATCGAAGAGCGGTGGGTTGCCCGCTCTGAACAGATGTAACCTGATGCAAAACGAATTTGCATCAGGTTGCACAACAGAAAAATGAAAGAGGGGACGTGAATTGGATGGATGCGACTAAACTTCAGAGTAATGTGCTGGTAGCAGAAAAAACGACGAAACGCGCTGTGCTTGGTCAGGTTTTTGTCTGTTCGGGATGTTGCTGTGGACAAACAGGCAAGGGAAAACCCGGCATTCCATTAGACTGGCTAAAAAAATCATGGAAAGAGCGCAAGTTGCTAAAAACGGTGCAACTCACGATCACCGGTTGTCTTGGGCCATGCGACGTTTTAAATGTCGTTGGCATAGCGACAAAAGAGAGGCAGCGCTGGTTTGGCGGGATCACCACGGAGACTCCCTATGAAGTTCTCCTTGCGTGGGCGGAGGAGACGAGAACAAGAGGGGAACCAGCACCGATTCCAGACGCATTGCTTCACTATGAGTTTGAAAGATTTTGCAGCCGCGTACATGCCGATTCGATTTGATGTCGATAAGAAACGAATCGCACCCATTTGCAATGACAAGATGGTATCGCTCGTGTACTGTGATGAGGAAGTGATTGTACTGTTAAGGAGAGCTCCTCATGATCGATTCGCAGTTGAAACGCTCACTTACTTGGGTGCAGGGTACAGCGATCGCAATCGGCGCCGTTCTCGGATCCGGTATCCTCATTCTTCCTGCCGTCACAGCAGAGCAGGCAGGTCCGGCGTCACTTATATCGTGGCTTTTGATGTCCCTTTTAGCTTTTCCGCTTGCGATGACGCTTGGAAGTCTCGGCGCCAAGTATCCGCATGCGGGAGGCATTGTGGAATATGCGCGATTGGCATTTGGCGATACCGTGGGGCGGATGACCGCTTGGTTGTTTCTTGGCACCATCCCGGTCGGCGTACCCATCGTCGCGCTGGTTGGCGCCAATTATGTTGTCGGAACGTTTTCGCTGCCTGCGGTCTGCATCCCGATCACGGCGGCGCTCATGCTGCTTTTGTCACTCGTTCTTCACTGGCGTGGTGTCGAGATGGCGGCGTGGGCGCAGGTGCTCATCTTGGTGCTGATTGTTGTGCTTATACTAGGAGCCATCATCGCGGCAGGTCCACATATAAAAGAGGAGCAGTTTCATCCACTTGCGCCACACGGCTGGCTTCCGGTTGGTTCATCGGCTGTGGAGATTTTTTGGTGTTTTGTCGGTTGGGAGATGGTGGGACATCTCGCCGAGGAGTTTCACGACCCGTCAAAAGACTTACGTCGAATCTTTCTTCTGGCTCCAATGTTCGTCGGTGTGCTCTACGTCGCACTCTCCGTTGTAACCATCGGCACACATGCCTACGGTGGAGCGTATACCGTGACACCGCTCAGTCAACTGGTGGGAATTGGAATGGGCAGAGTCGGTTCGACGGTCTCGGGTATCGTGGCGCTATGGATTACATTTGTAGCCATTCATGGCAATGTGGCTGGTTTCTCGCGAATGGTTTACAGCCAGGCGCGGGCGGGTGTCTTTCCTGCGGTGCTCGTACGGCTACATGAACGTCACAAAACACCGATCGGCGCTCTGTCTGCGCTGGGCTTGGATTTTGCCGTGGTGCTGGCGATCTACGCTGTATTTCACGTTGATCTTGGCGCGTTTATGGCGTGGCCGAGCGCGATGTTTTTGGCTCTTTATATCATCGCGATGGCCTCTGCTTTGAAACTTATGAAAGGTGCCGGGTGGGGCAAGCAAGCTTTAGCGTGGATTCCCTTTGTGGTCTGCGTGATTTTGTATCCTTTCAGCGGCTGGGCCGTGGTTTATCCAATCCTTTTTGGAGTCATCGGTTGGTTGATGACTCGGATATATGCCAAAACCGCGAGAAGACAGAATGCCGTGCAGGGATAGGATTCGCTATTAAATGAGTTGTGACAATCTGTGTGAAAAGTCGTATCCTTTAGATGACTTCAAACATTTGCCGATCATTTGTCTTTAAAGCTGCTGAATTTTGGAGTGTATGGCACGTGAAATTGAAAGAGTCAGAGGAGGAAGGTCGTGAGCGGCAGCGCACTGATCATCATTGATGTGCAAGTCGGGATGTTTGAAGAAGCGGAAGCGGTGTATCAAGGTGACATGTTGTTGCGCCGGATTGCAGCACTGATCACAAAAGCACGCTCGTCCATGGTTCCGGTGATCTACGTACAACACAACGAGGACCCTGGTGGGGCGCTTGAACCCAATACGCGTGGCTGGGAGATTCATGGTGCGTAGCGCAAGGATGATCGATAGGAGAGAGCTCTATGCCGATGTCCGATTTTTACCAAAACCTCCGTTCCAAGATTGGAACAGATCTGATTTTCAGCCCATCTGTGGCGGCCATCATACGCGACAAAGAAGGCAAGATTTTATTTCAACGTCCAACTGCCGAAAGTGAGATATGGAGCCTGCCTGCTGGCGCGATTGAGCTTGGAGAAACGCCATCTCAAGCCGTTGTTCGCGAAGTTTGGGAAGAGACAGGGCTGAATGTCACGCCGATGGCACTCGTTGGCGCATTCGGGGGTCAAGCGTTTCGGTTCAAATATGCGGATGGAAACCAGGTGGAGTATGTTGTGTTCGTTTTTGATTGCAAAGTGGATTCTGGCGAACTGGATGCGATCGACGGAGAATCTTTTGAGCTTCGCTATTTTTCCGTTGAGCAGATGCCCCCACTGGCTCTCCCTTACCCCAAGCGAATCTTTCAACAACGGATCGAATCCGCGCTATTCAACTAAATTACTTTGATGCAGGGATTTGCCGTGTTAAAAATTAAAAGGAGGAGTAAAAATGGAAAATCTTCATTATCCAATCGGTAAGTTCATTCCTTTAGATAAGATTTCTTCTGACCAGCGAAAAGAATGGATTGAACAACTTGCTGATACGCCGAATCAACTGCGATTCGCAATAAAGGATCTAACATCTGCGCAATTGGACACACCCTATCGTCCTGATGGTTGGAGCATTCGTCAAGTCATTCATCATCTTCCGGATAGCCATATGAATGCGTATGTTCGTTTTAAACTAGCGCTCACAGAAGATCAACCGACGATTAAAACCTATGAAGAAGATCGCTGGTCACAATTGGCTGACTATCAAGGGACTCCGATTGAGGTATCATTGACTCTTTTAGCGTCGCTTCATCAACGTTTTGTTACATTGCTTTCTACAATGCAAGACGCGGAGTTTTCACGTAGCTATAAGAACCCAGAGTCTGGTGTAGTTACATTAGAAACAGCACTTGGTTTGTATGCATGGCATGGCAGGCACCACATTGCACATATCACATCGCTTCGGAACCGGATGGGGTGGTGAAGAGAGCAGAAAAAACGGACTGGGGAGGAATATGGTGATCATTCGAAAGGCTGATTCGCAAGATGCGGCTTCCATTGCGAAAGTGCATGTGGACAGTTGGAGAACGACATACAAAGGGATGATCCCTGATCGCATTCTGGATCATTTATCGTACGAACAAAGGGAACAAATGTGGACGCACGTCTTGGTGAATCAAAAAAACAATCCTGTGTTTGTAGCGGAAGATGATGAAAACAGGGTCGTTGGATTTGCTACTGGCGGCAAAGAGCGATCAGGCACTACAATCTATCGGGGTGAACTCTATGCTCTTTATGTATATGAAGATGTTCAAAGAAATGGAATTGGGCGCGAGTTGATCCGTGCAGTTGTAAACCATTTGAAAGAAATGCAATACAATAACATGCTTGCCTGGGTTTTAAAGAATAATCCAGCTCTCGGTTTTTATGAACACATGGGTGGAAAGAAATTCAGTGAGAGGATGGAAGAGATCGAAGGGGCACCGATGATCGAGTATGCAATGGTGTGGGACGATCTGACTGAGTGGGATTGACTGTGGGAACGCACGTTCTGTATCATGGAGAAGTGCGCAGAGGGGGCGATCGCGCTTGGTCAATGGATTTCACTGAGGAGGAAGCATGGGTGAGCCATTTGTTGTCAGAACAGTACGACTTGATACGCAAGACGCGCGAAACGCTATTTTCTTTTTTGGAAAGTCTGCCCGCAGATGTGTTGCATAAAAAGGTTCCTGGGTTTGGATTTGACACAATCGCGCATGCACATCTCCACGCGGCGGGGTGTTACATGCATTGGCTTGTGAAGTTTGCACGGATTCGATCTTACCCACAGTTTCCGACGGATGAAGAGATTCAATCAGCGGATGTGCCTGACCTCCGTCACTGGTTTTCCATATCGGATGCGGTGGTGGCTGAATTTCTGAGCGTCTATGAAAGCCGACTTTCGGAGGTCATTTATCATCACTCCGAAGGTTCAATGGGTGTTACGCCTCTTTGGCTGATGACCCACACGATCACACACGAATTTCATCATAAAGGGCAAATTGTCGCGATGGCACGGTGTCTCGGATATGCGCCGCCGGATACAGATTTGGTTGTTGCAGAAGGCACAAGCGAATAGGGGATGGATGGTGTGAAGATCTTATTTGTAGCTGGATTTGGCTCGATTGTTCGGGATGAGATGGTCCATGATATCGTCCATTTTTATCAGGGAGTCTTAGGGATCGATTTTGAGCGGATCGGTGATTACGTACATACAGGAAACTTGGAGGGGGTAAAGCACTTTGCACTGTGGCCGCTGTCTCAAGTCGCAGAGTCGTGTTTCGGTACACCCCATTGGCCAAGCGATGTACCCGAGCCGCGCACATGGATAGAAATGGACGTTGATGATGTGGCCGAGGCGACAAAGGAACTGATGGCGCAGGGATACCGCTGCTTAGTGAGCAATCGTGAAGAACCGTGGGGTCAAACGGTGACGCGCCTCATCTCGCCGGATGGAGCGCTCATGGGATTGACCCGCACGCCCTGGATGCGAAACGACTGACGCAGATCGTGTCGACATTGACAATGTGTATGTATTGGACAGCTGGGTGGCGCGCCAGGGATGTCGCCGTCTCCAGAAAGATAAAAGTAATACGATTGGATCGTTTGAAAATACCCCTCGTGATGAACCCCCATTTACCAACTCCCCGAGATGATTACTGGCCTTTAGCTTTGAGACACGCGTCAATGACCCATCATGATGTGCAGGACGGTTCCTAGTCCATTTTTCCAAGGTGTAGACTAAATGGACTAGGAAAGATCATGCGAAAAGGATAGTCATGTTTGGTCTGACGCATGCCTGCAGTTGGCCAGCATGATAGAAGTAACAAGTGGTTCAACATCGAAATATGAAAAGGTGAAATCATCAGAGATTCGTGGTTGTCACGAATTGCGCAAATCTGCACACGGGGGGGCACTGCCTTTGTCAGGTCCGGCATTGCAACAGCTTCAATCGCACCGATCCATTCATGAAGCGGCCTATGGAGAGGCGGAAGAATTGACTCATATCGCAAAAGCATTTGCGGAGGCAGGCAAAGAGCAAGCCGTGCTTTCAACCGTGCGATTGCTTATCGAACATTGGCAAACGCGAACACTTTGCCATGCGACGGAGGAAGAGGAAGGTTTCTATAAAGAAGTTGCGATGGAGTACCCGGAATACGCAGATAAAATTTTTTTTCTTACGCGCGATCACAATGTAATGCGGCAACTTGTGGAGGAGGTGGAGAAACTTTTGGTCACTCAAGGTTCTGTTCACGCAATGCTTGATCGATTCCAAATGCTTCTTTGGCTCGTTGAAAGACACAGCCGCGACGAGGAGAAGTGGCTCCTTGATGTAGCGCCGAACGATCACGCCAAGCGACGATAGGATAAGCATCGCAGAGCAATCGAAAGATTGCACATCGTGGAAAAGGGGCGGTCGAAGTGGACTGGGATAGGATTCAAAATCAGTGGCAGCAAGATGCCTTGGCGACAGACAAAGATGATCTCACCGGATTGCTGAATCTTCGATTCGGCACAGTTCCGCAAGAAGTCTTAGAGCAGATTGAACGCATCACAGATGCAAACGCTCTTGAACGACTGGTTCTGGTCGCCGCCAATGTGCCGAATTGGGAGGCCTTTATCATGGAACTTGAAGGGAGCGCATCAGCATTTCGAATCGTTGGCACACAGTACCAGCCTTTTTAGTGATTGCGAAAACCATCTTAGCCACCGCGGGTCAATGTTTGATTGAATGCTACGAAATATGGTCACTGACACTGCGGTCAGTCGCGTGAAGCAAACGTGAAAGGAATGACGCCTGTGACAAAATCAAAAAAATCACTCCTTCAAGGCTTGAATCATCTGCGACGAGGCGAGCGATTCAATCAAAATTGGTCAGAGCATAGTCCTCGCTCTCGCGACTGGGAGGATCTATACCGTAACCGTTGGCGCTTTGACAAAGTTGTTCGCTCTACGCACGGGGTGAATTGTACAGGGAGTTGCAGTTGGAAGATTCACGTAAAAGACGGCATCATCGCGTTTGAAACGCAGCAAACAGATTACCCATCTTTGGGTCCCGATGTGCCGGAATACGAACCTCGCGGGTGTCCCCGCGGCGCAAGTTTTTCCTGGTATGAGTACAGTCCGCTTCGAGTGAAGTACCCATATGTAAGAGGGGATTTGCTTGATATGTGGCGACAAGAGCGAGGGGCTGGATGTGATCCGATAAGCGCTTGGCGTGCGATCGCAAATGATCCAGTAAAACGTGCCACGTACCAAAAGGCGCGCGGCAAGGGGGGGCTTGTGCGCTCTACGTGGGAAGAAGTCACGGAAATGATTGCGGCGGCTTCGATTGATACGATTAAAGAGTATGGGCCTGATCGGATTACAGGCTTTAGCCCGATCCCCGCCATGTCGCAAGTGAGTTATGCGGGTGGATCCCGGTTTTTATCCCTGATTGGCGGTACGATTCTCAGCTTTTATGACTGGTATGCGGATCTTCCACCGGCATCTCCGCAGATCTGGGGCGATCAAACCGACGTGCCTGAGAGTGCGGATTGGTATAACTCATCGTACTTCATTATTTGGGGCACCAACCTCCCAATGACGCGCACGCCTGATGCACACTTCATGGTGGAGGCTCGCTATAACGGGACAAAGGTTGTCGGTGTCAGTCCAGATTATGCCGAATACGTAAAGTTTGCAGATCAGTGGCTTCCTGCCAAAGCGGGTACGGACGCGGCCCTCGCGATGGCCATGACGCAAGTCATCTTGCAGGAATTCTATGTTGATAGAAAAACGGAATACTTCGATACTTATGTTAAACAAAACACCGATTTGCCGTTTTTGGTGACGCTGGAAAAGAAAAATGGCGCGTTTGTTTCCGGCGCGTTTGTGCGAGCCTCAGAATTGGGACTGGAGAGCGAGGAGCGGCAAGGGAACTGGAAGACCGTGCTGTGGGATGAGATGACGAATAAACCGGTCGTCCCAAAAGGCAGCATCGGCTTTCGCTATGACAAATCTGATCAGTGGAATCTCCGCATGGAAACCATTGATGGATCGCCCATCGCGCCGCAACTGAGTTTCCTGAATGACGCGGATGATACGGTGATGGTTCAATTTCCGTGCTTTGAGGATACAAAAACTCGAGTATTGGAGCGTGGCGTTCCAGTCAAGAAGCTCGTCACCCGAAATGGGGAAGACATCTGGGTTACCACAATCTTTGACTTGATGATGGCGCATGTTGGTGTCCGGCGTGGACTGATGGGTGACTATCCGGCCTCTTATGACGATCCGTTGCCGTATACGCCCGCCTGGCAGGAGGCCATTACAGGCGTTGACCGAAACCTTGTCCTGCAGGTGGCGCGCGAGTTTGCAGACAACGCAGCGCGTACACATGGGAAGTCAATGATCGCGCTTGGTGCAGGAACCAACCATTGGTATCACAGTGACATGATTTATCGGTCGATTATTAACCTTGTGCTTCTCACGGGCTGCCAGGGAGTGAATGGTGGTGGATGGGCGCACTATGTGGGACAGGAAAAGGTTCGCCCGCTTGAAGGTTGGTCAACGATCGCGTTTGCGACAGACTGGAATCGTCCACCACGCCAGCAAAATGGAACATCGTTTTTCTATTTTGCCACTGATCAGTTCCGCTATGAAGAATTGGAGACAAAGACCCTTGGTTCGCCTCTTGGCGGACGTTTTCAGAACATGCATCCGGCAGATATGAATGCCTTGGCAGCGAGGCTTGGTTGGTTACCTTCATTTCCCCAGTGGACACAGAACTCCCTTGAGGTGGTTCGTGACGCAAAAAAAGCTGGTGCAGAAACGGCCGAAGGGATTGCAGCGCATGTCAGCAAGAAGATTGTCGACGGCGAAATTGAATTTGCGATTGAAGATCCAGACAATCCGCGGAATTTTCCGCGTGTATTCTTTGTCTGGCGTTCAAACCTGCTTGGTTCAAGTTCAAAAGGTCATGAGTATTTCTTGAAACATCTTCTGGGGACAGACGGTCATGTGCTTGGAGAGGAGGCGAATTGGCAACCGGAGGATATCCGCATGGCAGAACAAGCACCGAAAGGAAAGGTTGACCTGCTTATCGATATCGATTTTCGGATGACGGGAACGGGTCTGTACTCGGATATTGTTCTGCCTGCCGCAACATGGTACGAGAAGCATGATCTGAGCAGCACGGATATGCACCCATTCATTCACCCGTTCAATCCGGCAATTTCTCCGCCCTGGGAGACGCGCACAGATTGGGTGGCATTTCGAAGTATCGCTGAGGCGTTTTCTCGACTCGCCAAAGACCACTTACAGGCTCAAGATGACCTGGTGATGGCTCCGCTCAATCATGACTCCCTTGATGAACTGACGCAAGTGGGCGGAAAAGTTCGCGACTGGCGCAAGGGGGAAGTCGAAGCGATTCCTGGGAAGACGATGCCTAAATTTGTGCTTGTCCATCGGGATTATCCGCATGTGATCGACATGATGACGACCATGGGGCCGCTCTCAGAGAAAAGCTACGGGGCCAAAGGAATTGCAATCTCCGGTGAACACGCTTATGCAGAACTCACAAAGCGGGTAGGTGTTTCCAAAACAGAAGGTCCTGGGTATGGGCGCCCTCTTATCCGCACAGAACGTCAGGTTGCAGAAGCCATTCTCACCCTCTCAGGCGCGACAAACGGTCATCGCGCCGTCGAAGAATGGGAGGCCCTGAGCAAATTTACAGGCCTTGATTTAAAAAATGTTGCAGCGGGACATCGTGAGACGGCATACAACTTCGAGGATATCACGGCACAGCCAAGACTTTCGCTGGCAACGCCCGTCTGGAGTGGACTTGAAGGAGAAGGCCGCCGCTACTCGCCTTTTACGTCGAATGTGGAGTATCGAATACCGTGGCACACACTGACGGGGCGTCAGCATTTCTATCTTGATCATGAAGTGATGCTTGATTTTGGTGAAGGGTTGCCACTCTATCGCCCGCCGCTTGGCATTTTGCCATTTCAGGATGGAGACGCACCGGTGGATGATCAAAATCGTCAGACGGTCATGGTCCGTTATCTTACGCCTCATCAGAAATGGGGCATACATTCAACCTACTCAGATAATCATCGGATGCTGACGCTTTTTCGCGGTGGGCAGACCATCTGGATGAGTGAAGAAGATGCAAAGAAAATCGGCATCAAGGACAACGCATGGGTTGAAGTATATAACCGTAACGGCGCTATTGCTTGCCGCGCGGTTGTGACGTATCGTCTGCCGCCTGGCATCGCCATGATGTATCACGCGCAAGATCGAATCATAGGCGTTCCAGGCAGCACCATCACGGGTGACAGAGGCGGGACACATAACAGTGTAACGCGCATCATTCCAAAACCGACGCACATGATCGGCGGTTACGCACAACTCAGCTATGGATTCAATTACTACGGCCCAACGGGTCATCAGCGGGACGTCATGACGGTCATTCGTCCGCTTAAAGAGGTGAATTGGCTTGAGGATTAAAGCGCAAGTTGCCATGGTGATGAATCTTGACAAGTGCATCGGCTGCCACACCTGCAGCGTGACCTGCAAAAACACCTGGACCAACCGTCCGGGGGTTGAGTACGCCTGGTTTAACAATGTGGAAACACGGCCGGGACCGGGCTACCCCAAGCGCTGGGAAGACCAAGACAAATTTCGCGGCGGATGGACAATGAAGGATGGCAAACTGCGTTTGCGAGCCGGAGGTGCGATTGCAAAACTGGCCCAAATTTTTCACAATCCGGATCAGCCTACCCTTGACGATTACTATGAACCTTGGACTTATGATTATGAAAATCTGACAGACAGCCCGAAGAAAAAACATCAACCTACAGCGCGTCCGCGCTCTCTCCTGACAGGTGAGTTTATCGATCGTCCAGTTTGGGGGCCAAACTTTGACGACGATTTAGCGGGCGGATCTGAAATTGCAGGTCTTGATCCGAACTTGCGCGAGATTGAGGAACACGTGGCGTTTACGTACCAGCAGACGTTTATGATGTACTTGCCCCGCATCTGCGAACATTGTCTGAATCCAGCCTGCGTCGCAGCTTGTCCTTCTGGCGCCATCTATAAGCGCGACGAAGACGGAATTGTGCTTGTCGACCAGGATGCCTGCCGCGGGTGGCGGTTTTGTGTCAGTGCATGTCCATACAAAAAAGTCTATTTTAACTGGAATACCCACAAAGCAGAAAAGTGCCACTTCTGTTATCCGCGCATTGAAGCGGGTCTACCTACGGTATGCTCGGAAACCTGTGTAGGGCGCATTCGCTATCTCGGTGTGATGTTTTACGATGCGGATAAGATTCGCGAGGCCGCGTCTGTGAAGAACGAGCAGGATCTCTATAAAGCGCAATTGGATGCATTTCTTGATCCGTACGATCCGGCTGTCATTGCGGCTGCTCGTGAAGCGGGCATCAATGAGGCTTGGATTGAAGCGGCGCAGAATTCACCCGTTTACAAGATGGCGGTTGAGTGGAAGGTCGCATTGCCGCTTCATCCGGAATACCGCACCATGCCGATGGTCTGGTATGTACCGCCGCTGAGTCCGATGATGACTCACGTACAGAACGAGGATTCCATGTCTGCCGACGCCTATCTCACGGTGGTCGACGATATGCGAATTCCTGTTGAATATCTCGCATCCATCTTGTCTGCGGGTGACACAGATGTCGTACGCCGAGCGCTGATTCGCCTTACGGCAATGCGCGCATTTATGCGCGCGTCACGGGTCGGGGATCTGGACGGTGGAAAACTGCTCAAAGAGTCAGGGCTGACTGCGGATCAAGTGCTGGCGATGGCCCGTTTGTTTGGCGTGGCAAAGTACGACGAACGCTTTGTCATCCCAACCGCAAAGCGCGAGACAAACCCGGATCTTGCTTATGCGCAAGGTGCGTGCAGCCTTGAAGGAATAGCACCGCCGGAAGGAATTTTAGCGCCGGTGAAACGGTGAGGGGGATGCCAAAATGACGCTGCAAGAGCGAATGAAAATCGCCTCTATCCTTTTAGTCTACCCGGAGAAAAACTTTTCAGAGATTCTTGAAGAGATTGAAATGGTCTGTAAAGAATCTGAGGATAAACTGGTCCTGGCGTCCGTGGATGCGCTCGCGCGGGTTCCGGTTTCAGACTTGATCCGCTGCTACGTCGCTACGTTTGACATGCAAGAATCCACTGCACTGTATCTCACGGCTCACGAGCTTGGAGATAGCAGGGAGCGGGGAGATGCGCTGCTTCGGCTTCAGGCACTCCTCCGAGGTGCGGCGTTTGAGCCACTCGAGGGAGAATTGCCTGATTATCTGCCACTTCTTATGGAATTTATTGCAGAAAAGCCGATTGGAATGCCGACAGATGAACTGGAGTCAAGACTCGCTGTTGCCTGCCAGATGATTTACGAACGACTTGACGAGAAACACCCGTACCGGAAATTGTTTGAGTTAATCCGTGATTGTTTGCCAAGTGGCCAGAGTCCATTGCAGGATGAAGCTGGTGCAATTCTTTTAAAACCAGTTGTGGAGACAGATTTGGACAATCTGCCTTACCCATTGGTTTACGATTGACAGACAGTTCAACGACGGAAAAAAAGGAGGGAAACAGCAATGACTCAATTCTGGTGGTTGGTTTATCCATACGTGACACTTACGATACTCGTCGTGGGTACATTGTACCGTTACGTATTTAGTCAACGCAGTTGGGGCTCGAAGTCGAGCGAGATCCTCGAGAAGCGGTGGCTTCGCCCTGGAGTCTCATGTTTCACTGGGGCATGCTGTTTGTCATTGGCGGACATGTGATGGGACTGCTTATTCCTATTGGAGTTTATCAGGCCCTTGGCGTTTCAACAGAAGCTTATCATTTAATGGCAGATGTCGTCGGTGGAATTGCTGGCATTGCGGCTACGGTGGGATGCTTCATTTTGCTCATGCGGCGGATGGTCAATCCGCGCGTTCGGCGCAATTCTACGCCTTCTGATTTCGTTGCTCTCGGTCTGTTGTTTCTGGTGATCGCTCTTGGCGCCTCGCAAACGGTGATTTCCAACAATGTCTTTGGTCCGTACGAGTATCGCTTGACAGTTGGGCCATGGATTCGTGGACTGATCCTTTTTCATCCCGACATACAGCTCATGACGCATGTCCCTCTGTTGCTGCAGATCCACATTATACTCAGCTTTGCCTTATTTGCCGTTTCGCCGTTTACCCGCCTGGTTCACGTTTGGAGCGCGCCGATTCGCTATCCAAGCAGGGCTCCAATTCAGTATCGATCACGCTTTGGAACGTTCACAAATCACAAGCCGCGCTAAACCAATCTGGATTAGAGTGAAAGGGTAAATGGGATTGAATCGTATCGAATAAATGTAAAGCATGACGTGACACGAATCACTCTATACAGCGCGTTTCTGACCTATTGTAAGGTATAGCGAGCGCGTGAATTTCTGTGGTTGAGCGTTTCTTGTTTTGAGAGGGCGGCGAGCAATCATGAGGGCGAGAAATTGGTCGATTAACTTGGAGACAGAGGAGTATGTCGAGGATCGCAACAAAATCATCGCAGATGCGTCGGAGGCTGTGGAGCAAACGGTTGATGGGTGTTTCGTCAATTTGGCTGTGGCACCGGATCATGGCGATCCTGATGCGTATCTGGTTCCGGAACTGCATGCCCGTTTTGGAACACGGATTTCAGTTCGCTTTGTGGATCAATGCGGCTGTGGCGGATACGTCTATCGGATTACAAAAGTTTCCGGCAGTGATTGAAGTAACCTCGTCGATTCATGAAGAAAAATAAACTCCTCCGAAACAGGCTGAATCCGCCATTGGCAAAAGTGTACTTCAGCCAACTCGGGCATCTCGCACAGTGTTTTCAATCCGTGCAAAGTCGAGGCCTGTAGCTCTTATTGCTGGACGAGGTGTCCTACCTGTTGCTAATGTCTGACTCCGGTGTCTTTTTGGAATACATTTCCATGTGCTTTGCCCTGCCCGTGAAGGCAGATCAGGGAAAGTATAAACTAAAATGGACAGGAGTGATGAAGATGGCAAACCAAACGAGAACGGTTCGTGACTCCCTCGGTGACATCGAAATCCCAATGGACGCTTATTACGGCGCGCAGACCGCGCGTGCTATCGCCAACTTTCCGATTAGCGGGCTTCGACTACCGCCGGCCTTTATCCGGGCGCAGGGCATCGTGAAATGGGCGGCGGCCAAGGCGCATGCGGATCTTGGAATACTTGATGCAGTGAAGGCAGATGCCATTTGCAAAGCCTCCGATGAGGTGGCGAAGGGGGCGCTTGACGAGTGGTTTCGTGTGGATGTGTACCAGGCAGGCGCTGGAACCTCTCAAAACATGAATGCCAATGAGGTGATTGCCGCGCGGGCGACAGAGATTCTGGGAGGCACTCGAGGCGGCGCTTTGCTTGTTCATCCGAACGACGATGTCAACAGGTCGCAATCCACGAATGACACGATTCACATCGCGATGAACATGGCCGGATTGGACATGCTGACACATGATCTCGCCCCGGCGCTAGACAGCCTGGAACAGGCTCTTGAGGAGCGCGCCAGAGCATTTGCGCACATCGTCAAATCCGGTCGCACACACCTGCAGGATGCGGTGCCGATGCGTCTTGGTGATGAGTTTCGCGCCTATGCACACAATATCCGGCGGCATCGCCACTGGGTTAAACAAGCGGCTGATGAACTGCTGTCCATCGGATTTGGAGGAAACGCGGTTGGCACGGGCATCAATACAGAGCCTACATTCGCCAAACTCGCTGTCCGGCATGTTGCTGAAAAGACGGGGCTCGCGTATCGTCTGGCGGATAATCCGTTTACGTTCAATCAAAACCCGGACGAGGTCGTGCTGGTCAGTGGCGCTTTGCGGAGCCTCGCGCAGGCGCTCGGCCGGATCGCAAACGATCTGCGCCTGCTGGCCTCCGGGCCGCGCACTGGCTTTGCCGAATTGATCTTGCCGGCGGTCCAGCCGGGATCGTCCATCATGCCTGGTAAAGTGAATCCAGTCATCGCAGAGATGCTGAACATGGTGGTCTATCAGGTACTGGGCTGCGATACGACTGTCGCACAGGCGGGGGCGGCAGGCCAACTCGAACTGAACGTGATGATGCCGGTGATGGCAGCCAATTTTCTGCACGAGATCCGCATCTTGGCGCATGCGGCGCAGGTCTTTGCAGACGCTTGCGTACGAGGTATCGCGGCGGATGAGAGCCGTTGTCGCCAATATGCGGAAAACTCGCTGTCCCTCGCGACGGCGCTAAATCTCGAACTGGGATATGAGCAAGCAGCCAAGGTGGTCAAGCATGCGTTGGCCAATGACATGTCTTTGCGTAATGCTTGTCAGTCACTTGGCATCCCAGAAAATATTTACGCGCGCGCCCTTGATGTGGATGCGTTGTCGCAGCCTGTGCGAGAAATGCCTGAATGATCACAGGCTTAGGGAGGCCAAGGCTGCCTCGCGCTTGTTCCATTGCCACCCTTGCGACGGTGTAAGGAACTTCAGGGGCCCCACATGCCTATCATCCCATCCGACGGCATGGATGCAGTAGCTCTCTCCTCGATGATCATGCGGTGATTGACCATCAAGCATCGCTCATCTCGATTTCTCCTCAGAAACCCCGCTTTGCAAAGAAATTGCGAACCGACTTGCCGTATCTCCGATCGAGAAATGATCCGCCAACTGCGCTGTCGCCACCAATCTGTGTCTCTTGTACAGCAATTTGGCAATGGCCGTCATCCAAGCTATGAAAATCGATGAAAGTGGATATGAAATGTGGCATTGTCAAATTTGGATTGGACGATTACTATCCGCGGATTCGTTCTGTTTCACTAAATATCTGTCTATACCAAAACGCATACCGTCACATACTTTAAGTGAAATAACATGGTTTTGTATCAATCTCTTGATGAGGTGAAGAACTTGAGATGGAAGTACTACCACACGAAGTTTCACTATGATGCTTGTAATCCATCCATCAAAGCCACCTCGGCGTGGATTGGCCATCGACCATTTGCATATGATTTAGTCAGGTTTTTAAAACCACAGACGATCGTCGAGCTTGGTACACATTGGGGTGCTTCATTTTTTTGTTTTTGCCAAGCGGTGTCAAATGCAGGAACACAGGCGACTTGTTTTGCTGTCGATACATGGCGAGGTGATGCACACAGTGGGGAGTACGGCGAAGAGATTTATAATGGGGTAGTCGAAGTTGCAAACCGACTGTATCCGGATATCGCAATCTTGATTCGCAATACGTTTGATCACGCATTAGACTTAATTGAAGATGGATCAGTTCATCTGTTGCACATAGATGGATTCCATACTCTGGAGGCTGTTACTTACGATTTTCAGTCTTGGTTACCCAAACTTGCGGAGCATGGTGTTGTCCTGTTCCATGACATCGCCGTCAAAGAGCATGGATTCGGTGTTTATCAACTGTGGGAGGAACTTAAGAAGCACCACCCATCACTTGAATTTCAACATTCTAGTGGATTAGGCGTGCTGTTTCCAAAAGGAACCAACAAATCTATTAATAAAATCCTCTCATTGAAAGAGGAGTTTCAGGCGATTTATACTGGTTAGCCGACATGACCATGCGACGCGACATTGAGGCTGGTCATATCGCGACACACCTGAATTCCCATCTGTCTAGCCATGGCAACCCCAGGGTTCCCTCCGAGTTCAAAGGCAAGGTGTGACAATAATTCATTGAGTTGCGATGTTTCTCTGCCCGGAATACGTGAAGTCGCTCCACAAACGACAGCACCCAGATATCCCGTCACTGTATATGTCGTATAAATTCAAGCGAATCCTCCTTCGAAGACAGGCCAAAGTAAGTTCGAAAACCTCATTGATTTGACAACAATTTCCCTATCTATATTGACATTCGATATAACAGTCGATATGATATCAATATCATATATATCGATTATCGATATATCGGCATTCGTAGCGATGGACATCAAAAGAGGTGAACTCACTTGGCACTCAAAACGGCTAACATTCTGCCATTAACAGAAGCCTTCTACTATATCCTGCTGTCGCTGTATGCGGGATCAGCCCACGGATACGCTATTATGCAAAAAACGCAACAGATCAGTGACAAGTGCGTGAACTTAGGAGCGGGGACATTGTACACTGCGCTGAGCACGTTGCTGAAAAAGGGACTAATTGAACTCTCCGATGGACCGCAAAAAGTGGAGTCTCGGCGTAAAGTGTACGCCATAACACCGGATGGGTTGACGATTCTCAGGCAAGAATTGCACCGTCTCGAGCGGCTCGTGGAAAACGGGCACCGGGTAATAAACAAAATGAAGGGGGAAGAACTATGAGCGGATCGAAGGAACGACAAACGATGCGTAGGTCGAATCTCTGGTGGGTATGGAATTACGATAAAGAAGAGAAAAAATTGGACACATTGTCCGAGCGCGGAATCCAATTGGAGAAGCCCGGCATGTTCACGGCGACGTTCGTGATGGACGCGAGCCAGCGTTACGCGTATCGAATGGATTACCAACCAGACATCAAGTGGCGACAAGCTAAGCGGGAGGAGTACCTGGCGTTCTATCGTGATGCTGGGTGGGAGTACCTCGGACAATGCACACAGTGGCACTACTTTCGCCGCCCGTGGTCTGATTCCGATCAGATGGACATCTACACTGACGCACAGTCCCTTAAGAATCATTATCAGAGAATTCGTTGGACGATTGGGGGCGTTTTGCTCATCGAAATCCTGGGTTTGATTGGCGAAGTTTTCAACGCACACTACGCGGAGAAGGACTTATCAATTTGGCCGATCGTGTGGGTGATGGCGGTCCTCGACGTGTTCCTCGCGTACGGTTTTTTGCAAATAACACGCAAGTACCACCGATTGTGATTTGAATAAGGCAGCACTATGTGGACAAGGTAGTCATCTGAGTGACCGTTGCAAAACATATTGTGCAGGTACCCGTTTTCTTGTCCCAGCGATCACGCTAAATTAACCCTGTGGAATTATCAAATTTAGTTTAACCCCATAACCTACTAAAATCGACTTAGGTAATAAACTCGTCGTGTTGCAGATCCACAGCCGCAGGCTCTTCTGCGATAACGCATCTTGCATACAAGTTCATATTCACGAGTCTGCGGGTTCACTAGTACCCGTCGAAAACAACAAATTTGCGGACATCGTAGGATGGGAGAAACTAACCCGTGACGAGAATTGGGGAGAATTTGTCGCTGGGAGTTAAACACCTGAACAGTTGACCGAAATGGGGAGAACGCTGTGGACAACATTCATTCAGGAAAATTGTGATGGACTGAAGGTGTTTGTGGAAGAAGCGTATCGTAGAAAGACTTTCCAACGGATTCAGAATTGAACTGTAAGAAATCTTGACGTTGACGAAATTGATCGTCCCTGTGTATCATGAAACAAATTCCAACGGATTGACTTTGACGAAGACGAGTACGCATACCACGTGCGTTCCAGAGAGTCGGCGAATGGTGTGAGCCGATACGCATAGGATGTCGAATGGACTTCTGAGTCGCTGGCTGAACCCACATTGTGGCAGTATGCCTTGCCGGGCGTGCCTCTCCGTTACCAAGAGGCAGGTATCGAGATCATTTTTGTTTCGTTGGTCTCCGTACTGTAAAGTGCGTCGGGCATACCCCGGCGAATTAGGGTGGCACCACGGTCTCACGTCCCTTGGCGGATGTGGGGCCTTTTTGTATTCATTTTTGGCTCGTGAAACGAGGAGGTGGTGGTGTGAGCGATGGTTGGTGGTGGTTCAAGACAAAATTCAACTCACAAAACAGGAGTGATATGAATGCAGAACAATCACGAAGAACGGGTATTGACCGGAGATCGCACCACTGGGAAGTTGCACCTCGGTCATTATGTCGGCAGCCTGAAAAATCGCATTGACATGCAACAGAAGTATGACACCTTTATCCTGCTTGCGGATGTTCAAGCATTAACTACACATTTTGAATCCCCAAAGGAAATGGGACAACATCTACGTCAGATTGCGATGGACTATTTGGCGGTAGGCATTGACCCAGAAAAGGCTACGATTTTCGTTCAATCTCTCGTGCCTGAAATCGCCGAACTCACAATGTTTTATTCCATGTTTGTCACGGTCAATTCACTGCGCCATAACCCGACGGTGAAGTCTGAGGCAGCCGAACGAGGATACGATCAATTGTTCTATGGATTCTTGGGTTACCCAGTCAGTCAGGCGGCCGACATAACGTTTTGCAAGGCGACTTTGGTGCCGGTAGGAGAAGATCAAGTTCCGCACATTGAACAAACCCGAAAAATCGTTCGCCGCTTCAATGAGCTGTATGCCCCAGTTCTGATTGAGCCGAAGGCCGTCGTCGGAGAGGTGCCAAGACTCGTCGGCTTGGACGGAAAAAGCAAGATGAGTAAGAGTATGGGTAATGCGATCACGCTGGATGCCTCGGCCCAAGAAGTGCGGGAAAAGATTCAAGTCGCAGTTACTGATCCTGCACGAATTCGCAAGTCGGATCCCGGACATCCAGAAGTGTGTCCTGTTTTCACATATCATCAAGCGTTCGCAGCGGGCAAATCCGATGAGGTCGCTACTGGATGCAGGTCAGGGACAATGGGTTGCGTCGAATGCAAGCGGCGGATTGCCGGCAGAATCAATGAATTACTGGAACCCATGCGTGAGCGCCGGGTGGCCTATGAAGCTAATCCACGCATGGCTGATGAACTCCTGATTGCCGGTACAAAACGTGCGAGGGAAATTGCAAAGGAAACGATGAGGGAAGTCCGTGAGGCAATGGGATTGAATTATCGATTAGACTCCGATGAGGTTCGGGGTTGATGGGAGGCGGCGAACAGATGATGCGTTTTGGAACCGGCGTTATCCCACAAAAACATGCCCGTACGTTCGTCGCATTGATTTTTGCCGCCATGGCGGTGACGTTCAGTCAAGGTCTGATGATTCCGTGGATGGCATCTGTGGAAACGGGGCACATTTCTCCACTGATGAACAGTCTGAGTACCAGTGATACTTATGCCGGATTGCTTGTCGCCATGGTTTTCGTGGGACAGCTCTCTCGTCGGATTGGACTTCGTAGATTGTTGGTATGGGCGCTTGCGACAGGAGCATTGTCCATCTGCGCGTTCGTGGTGAGAGACAACGTGCAGTGGTGGTTGCTGTTTCGTTTCGTGTTTGGCTTGTCTCTAGGGGTGATCCACTATGGTACGCAGTCTTGGATTGGATACCTCACCACGCCGGAAAATCGTGGCAAGCAGATGGCCCTATATGGCTTAGCCACCGGCATCGGATTTGCGGTTGGTCCGATGTTTCTGGCGACTGGGAAACTGGCGGTGTGGCTCCCATTCATCTTGTCGGCCTCTACTTTTGCCATCTCCTTGGCTTTAGTCGTGCGTTTACCCTGCGTTCTGGGGAACAGCAAGTCAGCGAGGTCTGTACGCCCAATCAGAGTCGCTCGGATTTATCGAGCCGCCCTGCCAGCACTAGCGCTCCCATTGGTATTCGGGTTTATGGAGTCGGCGTTAAACGGGGACCTTCCTTTGTATGCCGAACAGGTTCATCTGTCGCTTGGCGTTGTGTCACTTTCGTTAGCTTTGTTTGTGTTCGGTAGCCTTATATTTCAGCTACCACTGGGTTATTTGGGCGATCGTTTGGGTCGGCGGATAGTTCTGATAGGGTGCTCAACGGCAGGGGTAGTTCTGTTCAGCTTGCTGCCGCTTGTGTCCGAGTCAAACGTGACGTTTGTCGCTTTATGCTTCCTCGTCGGAGCATTCGTTGACACATTGTTCAGTTTGAGTCTTGGCTTCCTCGGTGATCTTGTTGGGCCAGACAATCTGCCTATCGTCAACCAGTTTGCAGTAACCAATCTTGGGCTGGGTCTAATGGTAGGGCCGATGGTCTGTGGTTTGATGATGACGTGGCTCGGACCAGCCGGAATGTTCTGGGCGATAGCGTTCTTGTACCTGCTATACGTGGGAATCAGTCTGACATGGAGACCAATTGCCACAAATTATCCATATGAGTCGGACCAATGTGTTACTTTGAACGATCCCCACAGACAAGAGGAGATGAGGTAGATGAGCAGAGGTCATTTGAATTTTTTCGATTTTATCTTCATTGGGCGTACCTATGATGTGTACAAGCGCATGTTTGATTGGGGGAGAAGGATAAAGCGGCAAAATGGATTCTCGATTGCCCTGGTGCAGAAAAACTCCCACTCTAGGACAATTCCTTTGATGGCGTGATCAGCACGCTGGCGGTCCATCGTTTTACACATTTTGAAACGTTTCTGTTGCCGCCGAACATGAGAGATAGATTCTTCATGTCAGGATGGAGGCATCCAGAGTGGTATTTGGATCCGCTGTATCGGCAGGGTGTTTCTCCGTCTGCCAAAGCACCGAAAGGACTGGTTGACCAGTGTGTAAAGCGTTTGGCAAATGACTTGAACACCGACGTTTGGAAGGAAAAGTATGGGGAAGTGCAGAATCCATGAGTTATGCAGTTGTCCCCAATAATTGGGTATTGGTAGGTTCAAACCATGAGTTATGCAGTTGCTGTATAAATTTGGATTTCTGTTTTTGTGTAAAGTTTATGAAATCACAATAAAACTATTGACATTTCTTGTACACCCCAAAAATCGACGAGAAGGCATCTAACAGCCTATCTCTTAGCAATGTGGGTGTGAACCATGGCTCGTTTATGTAAACCTGGATTCAAAGAACTCTCGTCTTTCAGTCGTGTGGGTGGCGC